>JACQEL010000193.1 GCA_016200595.1 Deltaproteobacteria bacterium | reverse complement strand
TTTGTCCTGCCCGGCATTGTGAGTGTAGAACTGGGCTTGAATCTGTTGCGCGCACTGCACTGCATGCACGATTGAGGGGAAGTCTACCAGGAAGGCATCGCCGAAGGTCTTGATGACGTGGCCGTGATGGGCAGCAATGACTTGCTCAATGACTTGGTTATGCACGGCCAGAAGGCGCAGCGTACGGGCTTCATCCGCACCCATCTGGTGGCTGAAGCCGACCATGTCGGTGAACATGATAGCCGCTAGTTTGCGGGTCTCGGTGTGCGCCATCAAATACTGCCTTCGCTACACCAGCCCTTACAGCGATTTTCATTTAAGCGAGGAGACATAGCATTTTCTCAGTCGTAGGCCGGGATAAGGCCACAGGCCGTTCCCGGCGTGCTCGTCTCTGCCGGAATAAGCGGAGCGTTTCCGGCCTACGTTCTCTCTGTCAGGATGCCGTCATTACAGCACTCTTGGCCGCCGCGGCACAAGATGGTATGGCGGAGGACAGAGGAGGATCTTATGAGTGAATCATCACGTAAAGCAGAAAACCGACCCGCAGCGCGGTCCTATACGGAGGCGAATCCACAACTATACGCGTTTCTCGACTGGATGGCGCAGCAAGACGCTGAGTATGTGCAGGCGTTCCAGAAGTATACCGAGATAGGCACAGGAGAAGGGCGGGCCTTACCTGTCAAATACCGTGAGATGATTATGACCGCCATTCTCGTGTTCTCAGGTCGGCGGGAGGGGGCTGAGGCTCATCTCAAACGCGCGATCGAGCATGGTGCTACCAAACGCGAACTGTTTGAAGCCGGGCAATCGGTGGGTGTTCCAGGTGGCGGGATCACGGTTGGGCTCTGGATGCAAATTCTCATGCAGTTTGATCGTGAAGGCGCGTTTAAGAACGGCTAGGCTTGTTCAGGGCGGTTGGGCTAGGGTCTCGCTCAACCGCCGCGAAAGGCACCCTCGCGAAAGGGGTTCCTACATTCCGTGTGAACGCGCACGCGCCATAGTGAGCAGCCGGAGAATTTCGCTGCGGACGATGCCGCGGACGACCTCCGCGGCACTGACGTCATAGGTTCCTGCCGCAATCTGCTGCTTGAGGTGTTGTACTTTTTGTGCCCTTACTTCAACTTTTTGCCTAGTCAGAGCCGCCATCTCTAAGTGAACACCAATCTCCAAGGGTGGGATAGGACAGACCGTCCCGCAAGCCTGGTTCGCTTTTTTCATTTTCTCTTCACCCCCTCTCTTATTTTATCGGCACGCACATCTTATTCTTTAACGGGTTGTCGTCCTGGTCATTTTTATGCAATACTCTGGCCGCACCGTTGAGGTTGGTAAATTATGCAGTCCACCTCTTCTTCTTCTTTCTTTGTTGGCGAGCATCTGCTCATGCAGAAGATCAACGCTATGGTTCGGCGGGTGGCAACTACTGACGCCACTGTGTTGATCACTGGCGAGAGTGGCACTGGCAAAGAACTGGTGGCACGCGCGGTCCACACTTATAGTCCGCGCGCGTCGTGTCCTTTCGTGGCAGTGAACTGTGCCGCGATTCCCGAAGAATTGCTGGAAAGTGAACTGTTCGGGCATGTGCGTGGGGCCTTTACCGGCGCGCTGGCCGCTCGGGTGGGCATGTTTCAACTGGCCGACGGGGGGAGTCTTTTTCTGGACGAAATCGGGGAAATGTCGGTTTCCCTGCAGGTCAAGCTCCTGCGGGTTCTGCAAGACCGCGAGGTCCGCCGGGTAGGCGCAGACCAGCCTGTGTCGGTCAATGTGCGGGTCATTGCCGCGACGAACAAAGATTTGGCAGCCGAAGTCGAGAAAGGGGCCTTCCGGGAAGACCTCTTCTACCGCCTGCAAGTGATCCCTATTCACCTGCCACCTTTGCGTGCACGCCGTTCTGACATTCCCCTGTTGGTTCAGCATTTCCTCGGGAAACTGAATCTTAAATACGGACGCACCATCGAGTTAGCGCCGGAGACCATGGTCTATCTCTGGGAATACGATTGGCCGGGCAACGTGCGAGAACTGGAAAACCTGGTCGAGCGCGTTATAGTCTTGAGCGATGACGATGTGGTCGTCCCGGACGAGCTTCCCTCCTATGTCCGCTCCTTCATTTCCGAGAAAAAGCTGCCGAACCCTACCCTCAGTAATGGCGAATTAGACTTGCAGCAGGCGGTGGAGCAATTTGAGAATCGTCTCATTGACGAAGCCCTGCGGCACGCCAATAGCAATATCACGGCGGCGGCACGGATCCTGAAGGTGAACCGCACAACTTTAATTGCCAAGCTCCGGCGCAGAAGAAGCGCCGCCACCCTGCTCCCGCGAGAAGACTCGGGCGACCCGCAAGCCGGCTAGGAGATCAACTGTATGGCCTTGGATAAAGAAAAAGCTTCACCGCCCACTATATTGGTGGTGGATGACAACCAAGACACTGTCGATATCCTTAGCCGTTTACTGCGCCGCCACGGCATGATCGTGTTACAGGCTTATAATGGGGCTGAGTGTTTGGAAACGGTGCGGAGTCGCCCAATGGACGTCATTCTGCTGGATGTGATGATGCCGGGAATGGACGGACTGGCAGTGTGTAAAGAATTGAAGCAGATTTCTCCTGCGCTCCCCATTATCCTGGTCACCGCCAAAGATGATATGACCACGCGGGAAGCCGGCATGAAGTTGGGAGTAAGTGAGTTTGTCGTTAAACCAGTCAATCACATTGACCTGCTGGAACGGATCGAAACTCAGCTCTCCGCGCGGCGCTTGGTGCAGGAAGCGGACCGCGCTTCTGCCACGATGGAATCGGAGAAGCCTGAGCCCACGTAAAGATCAGCGTTTCGCAGCCACATTGATTGCTCCGGTCCCCTCTGGCACAATCCTCCTTTCCGTGAGGAGTCAATGAAAATCACTGCCGTCAGAGGGTTTCGCGACATTCTGCCCGAAGAGAGCGCGGTCTGGCACAGGCTAGACACGCAGGCGCGTGCGTCGTTGGCGGCGTACGGGTTCTCTGAGATTATTTTGCCGATTCTAGAGAAGACGCAACTGTTCAGCCGAGCGATCGGGGAGACGACTGACATCGTCGAGAAGGAAATGTACACCTTTCCCGACCGCGATGAGTCGTCCTTAACCTTACGGCCGGAAGGCACGGCTTCGGTGATTCGCGCGTATATCGAGCATAGTCTGGCTCACCAGGAACCTGTCTCCAAGCTTTTTTATATTGGCCCCATGTTCCGCCGGGAGCGGCCACAGAAAGGCCGCTATCGGCAATTTCACCAGATCGGCGCCGAGATCCTGGGCCGGGATGACCCGCTGATTGATGCCGAGTTATTACTGATGCTGCAGGACCTGTTCACCGCTCTCCGCCTTGAGGTCGCGATCGAGGTGAATTCCCTGGGGGACGCAGTGTGCCGCCCTCTGTATCGTGAGAGCTTGCGCGCGTTTGGCGAGAGCCGCTTAGCCGAACTCTGCGAGAATTGTCATGCCCGCTTACACCGCAATCCTCTGCGCTTGCTCGATTGCAAGGAACCGGGCTGCCGACAAGTGACTGCCGATGCGCCGGTACTGACGGCCTTTCTCTGCGGTCCTTGTCGCGACCATTTCGCCCAGGTCCAGGCCTATCTGCGCCAAGAAAACGTGGCATTTACCCTGAACCCGCGCCTGGTCCGTGGCCTGGACTATTATTGTCGGACGGCTTTTGAAGTCTTCGCGCAGGGGTTGGGCTCGCAGAATTCGGTGTGTGGCGGCGGACGCTACGATGGGTTAGTTGCCGAGCTTGGTGGTCCGGCCGTCCCGGGTATCGGCTTCGCTATTGGCGTGGAGCGTCTGGTGATGCTTTTGCAAGCAGCGCAAGAGCACAACCTTCTCGCCACTCCCGATTTGTTCATCGTTCCGCTGGGCCAAGCGGCTGAAAGCCAGGCCTTCTCTATCGCCCATCGTCTGAGGCAGGGCGGCTATCGTGTCGAACTGGAGAGCGGCAATCGCGGGCTCAAGGCGCAAATGCGTCGAGCCGACAAACTCGGCGCGCGCTACGTATTGATCCTGGGCGAGACTGAACTGGCCGCAGGCAAGGGCACTGTCCGTGATATGCAGGCGAAGCAGGATCGACCCACGGCTATCGATCTGGCGCTGCCCGCTCAAGTTATGATTGACGCAATCCGTAACCTTAACAGTCAGCCACTAGCAGAGAAGGACTGAGGTCTGAGTGCTGAGGACTGAGTAAACGAAGGCTCCCCTCTTTTTCCTGCTCAGTCCTCATTGCTCATGCCTCAGTCCTTGTATGGCTGACTGCTGAAAGCTGAGAATTATTTCTGTGGAATCTTTAAGTAACTGGGAACGAAGCTGTTACTGTGGAGAGCCCGGCTTAGCACAGGTAGGGCAAAAAATTACAGTCATGGGCTGGGTCCACGCCCGCCGCGACCACGGTGGGGTAACTTTTATCGATCTGCGGGACCGCTCCGGCCTCGTCCAGGTCGTCTGTAACCCGCAAGTGAGCCCCGCCGCACACGCGGCAGCGAAAGATGTACGCTTAGAATACGTGCTGGCAGTCCACGGGGTGCTCGCGCGACGTTCCCCGGAAACGGTGAATCCCAACCTCCCTACAGGCGAAGTCGAAGTCTCGGCCAGCGAATTACGTGTACTCAATCCGTCGCGCACCACCCCTTTTCCGGTCGATGACAGCATAATCCCGACCGAGAACGCGCGTTTGCGGTATCGCTACCTCGACCTACGCCGACCGCAGATGTACGAAAATCTGCGACTGCGCCATCGCCTGGCGAAACTCGTGCGTGATTATCTCGATAGCCAAGGATTTCTGGAGATCGAAACTCCTTTCTTGACCCGTAGCACTCCCGAAGGCGCGCGTGACTACCTCGTGCCGAGCCGGGTCAACCCAGGCGCATTTTACGCCTTGCCCCAGTCCCCGCAGTTGTTCAAGCAGTTACTCATGGTCGGCGGGGTGGATAAGTACTTCCAGATCGTTCGTTGTTTTCGCGACGAAGACCTGCGGGCCGATCGTCAGCCGGAGTTCACGCAGATTGACGTCGAGATGTCCTTTGTCCGCCCGGAAGATATCTTTCGCCTCACCGAAGGGATGATGGTGCGGCTCTGCCATGAAATCAAAGGGATGGAACTCTCACTTCCGTTTTCGCATCTGACCTACGCTGAAGCCCTGGCCCGCTTTGGCAACGACAAGCCGGATATTCGCTTCGGTCTGGAATTGCGCGAGCTGACTGAGCTCTTTCGTGAGACCGACGCACAAGTCTTTACTGACGTAATCACCAAAGGTGGGGTTATCCGGGGCATCGTCGTGCCGAACGCGACTTTTTCGCGCAAAGAGTTGGACGATCTGAATCCCTTGGCCGTGAGTTTCGGGGCGAAGGGGTTAGCCTGGGTTCGGCTCACTGCTACTGGCTGGCAGTCGCCACTGGCGAAGTTTGTCAGCGACGAGAAAAAGCGCGAGATCACTGTAGCTCTGGGCTTGAAAGAAGGTGACCTGTTGCTCATGGTTGCCGACCAGGAGAAAACGGTCTGTGATGTCCTCTCTCGGCTGCGCTTATACCTTGGCGATAAGCTCGGGCTCATTCCCAAAGACGAGATGCGCTTTCTTTGGGTCACCGATTTTCCCTTGCTGGAGTATGACGAGGAAGCCAAGCGTTACGTGGCCATGCACCACCCGTTTACCTCACCTCACGAAGATGACCTGCCGTCGCTCGAAACTGAGCCAGGCCGGGTACGGGCCATGGCCTACGATTTAGTGCTCAATGGGGTAGAATTAGGCGGTGGCAGCATCAGAAACCATCGCCTGAACGTGCAGCAGCGAGTATTTGCCCAATTAGGAATTGGCGAAACCGAGGCTCAGGACAAGTTCGGCTTCCTCTTAGAAGCGCTCTCCTATGGCGCCCCACCGCATGGCGGCATCGCTTTTGGCTTTGATCGGCTGGTGATGCTTTTTGCCGGTGCGGAATCATTACGCGAAGTTATCGCTTTCCCCAAAACCGCTAAGGCGGTCTGTCTGATGACGCAAGCCCCAAGTCCGGTCGAGCCCAAGCAACTCCGGGAGCTGAGTATTAAGCTTGATTTGTAGGAAAGGGGATTAGGGGTTAGGAGCTTTCTCGGTCCCAGGCAGAGCCTGCCACCCAAGGCGAAACCCCAGGTGCGGCAGAGCCGCGTCTACACAGCATACCTAGACAGAGCCTGAGCATGAGACGGTCCCTAACCCCCAAACCCCTTTTCTCTTTGCGCTTCCTGCCGCGCCTTTCTTCCTAAGTAGCCGCCATGGTGGAATTTGGCGTAGTCAGCCTTAGTAAACTTCTTCTTCTCCATGAGGACGAGCGCAAGCGCATCCCCCAGCGCGAGCATGGCCGCAGTGCTGGCCGACGGGGTCAGCCCTAACGGGCAGGGCTCTTTGATCTTGCCAATACATAACACCACATCGCTCTGCCGAGCGATGGGAGAGTTGCGATGGGCAGTAATGGCAATGAGATGCATGCCGTTGAGCGTCTTCGCCCGAGCGATAGTTTCCAGTACCTCGCGGGTCTTGCCGCTGTTGGAGAACGTAATCATCACGTCATTTCTTCCCACCATCCCGAGGTCCCCGTGCGCAGCATCCCCAGGATGGAGAAAGAAGGCCGGCGTGCCGGTTGAGGAGAGCGTCGTGGCGAGCTTCACGGCAATGATCCCAACCTTGCCTATACCAGTGGTGATGACTTTTCCCTGACAGTCCTGCAGTATCTGCACGGCACGAACAAAGTGGTCATCCAATTGGATCGCGCGAATCGCCGCAGCTTCGGCCTCGAGCACCTCACGGGCGCGGATGAGGTCGACAGAAGGGGGACCTGTGGATTTGTTGAGTTTACGGTCTGTCATATTTCCTAGTACACTCTCTATGTAGCAGCTCGTCCAGCTTAAAACTGCGAGCTGATGTGCCACGGGCAGCTTGCCTGCCCGTGCCCAACGCCTCGCACTGGCGACATAGTCGCCAGTGGCACCCGGGGATTGAGGGTTAGGAAAATTGAATTATTCTGTCTTTTCTTCTTACTAATCCCTAACCCCTAGCCCCCAATCCCTATTTTTGCCATCTCGCCGTCCGGCCCCGCGTGGCAGCCTTGCCGGCGCCGCGACCGCGAGACGCTTTGGGAGGACGATTCCAGACGGCAGGTTTTGTGTTTCCAGCAAGCGGCGCGGTCGGCGTGCTTACCCCTGGTTCAGTTTTGACTCCGAGCACGCGCTGCTCCAACCTTTGCAGACGATCGCGTAGTTCGGCGGCGCGCTCGAATTCCAGGGCGGCTGCCGCCTGGCGCATCTCCTGCTTCAGCTGCTCAATTTGCGCGGTGAGTTGCTGAGGAGAGAGATACTCCTCATCTTCCTCCGCGACTACCGGCACCTCGACGTAATCAGCTTCGTAGATTTTCACCAGGGGCGAAGCAATCGCCTTTCGCACGCTTTGTGGGGTAATCGCGTGTTCTTGGTTGTACGCCGACTGAATACGACGGCGACGCAAGGTCTCGTCAATGGCGCGGCGCATCGACTCGGTAATAATGTCCGCGTACATGATCACCATGCCGTTGATATGGCGCGCGGCCCGACCGATGGTTTGAATCAGCGAACGCTCTGAGCGGAGATAACCTTCCTTGTCGGCATCCAAGATCGCGACCAGTGACACTTCGGGAATGTCGAGCCCTTCGCGTAGCAGGTTAATGCCAATCAGCACATCGAAGGTACCCCGGCGCAATTCGCGGATGATTTCGACGCGCTCAAGGGTATCGATGTCCGAATGCAGGTAGCGGACGCGCACGCCGAGTTCTTGATAATAGTCGGTCAGATCCTCAGCCAACCGTTTGGTCAGTGTCGTTACCAGGACGCGCTCACCGCTTTCCACTCGCTTACGGATCTCTTCGAGCAAATCGTCAACCTGAGCTTTGGCCGGGCGCACGACGATCTCAGGGTCGATCAAGCCGGTTGGCCGAATCAGTTGCTCGACGATGCGCCGGTTGCTCTGCTGTTGCTCGTAGTTCCCCGGAGTGGCGGAGACATAAATAGTCTGCCCCGCCATCCGCTCGAACTCACTGAAGCTCAACGGGCGGTTATCCAAGGCCGACGGCAGACGAAAGCCATACTCCACCAGGGTCTGTTTCCGCGAGCGATCGCCCCGGTACATGCCACCGCTCTGTGGGACGGTGACATGACTCTCATCGATAAACAGCAAGTAATCTTTGGGGAAATAGTTGAGCAAAGTATAAGGGGGATCCCCCGGCGCCCGACCGTCCAGGTGGCGGGAATAGTTCTCGATGCCAGGACAGAAGCCCATTTCTTCCAGCAACGCCAAGTCATAGAGGGTGCGTTGCTCCAGGCGTTGGGCTTCAAGCAGCTTGTTTTCCGCCTGGAGTTCAGCCAAGCGTTCAGCCAATTCGGCACGAATACTGGTCACCGCCCGCTTCAGACGGTTAGAAGTAGTGACATAATGGCTGGCTGGATAGAAAGCGATTTTGTCGAGCCGGCGCAGCACCTTCCCCCGCAGCGGATCGATCTCAGCGATGGTCTCGACCGTATCACCAAAGAAGTCTAGGCGAATCGCCTTGCTTTCTTCATAGGCGGGGAAGACTTCGACGCTATCGCCCCGCACTCGGAACGTGCCGCGATGAAAATCGAAGTCGTTGCGCTG
>JACQEL010000192.1 GCA_016200595.1 Deltaproteobacteria bacterium | reverse complement strand
TTGATGAGGTGTTTGGTAGCTGGCAAAAGGCGCAACAAACCCACTTTGCCGATGGCGGAACCTTTGACCAGATCTATCAGCCGGGCAGGTGAAGGATACGCGGTACTAAACAAGAGAGTGCATGCTTCGACAGGCTCAGCATGAACGGATAACTTTCCTTGCATGCAAACCTTGCCCCGTTCGCCCTGAGCTTGTCGAAGGGTGACCGCGGTATTTCTCACAACCTGTCTACGATCACAAGGTATTAGGGTAAGTCAGTATCCATGGTTCTCAAACAACGCAGCATCCTGCCCGGTTTCGGTTTGGCGATGGGGTTCACCCTGCTCTACTTGAGCCTGGTCGTGCTGATCCCCATCGCCGCCCTCTTTCTCAGGACCACGACTCTCAGTTGGGAGCAGTTCTGGACGACCATTACTGCTCCACGCGTCGTGGCTTCCTATAAGCTCAGCTTCGGTGCCTCTCTAGTGGCTGCGCTCATTAACGCGTCGTTCGGTTTGCTGGTCACCTGGGTGCTGGTCCGATATTCCTTTCCTGGCAAACGGATCGTTGATGCACTGGTCCTTTCGTCGCTCGTGAACTGATTCCCTTGATGCAGGAACAGGGCACCGAAGAAGAACAGGCCGCGCTAGTGCTGGGCGCCAACGGTTGGCAAACTTTTTTTCGTGTGACGTTGCCCAACATCAAATGGGGCCTCTTGTACGGAGTGATCCTGTGCAATGCCCGAGCCATGGGCGAGTTCGGCGCGGTCTCGGTCGTGTCCGGCCATATCCGTGGTCAGACCAATACGCTGCCGCTGTACGTCGAGATTCTCTACAACGAGTACAGCTTTGCTGCCGCGTTCGCCGTCGCTTCCCTGTTAGCCCTGCTGGCGCTGGTAACCCTGGTCGCCAAAAGCGTGGTGGAGTGGAAATCGCAACAACAACTGTTGGCCGATGAAAGAGCCTCTGTGAAGGAGTCGGTATGAGTATCGAGGTACAGAGTGTTAGGAAAACCTTCGGTGATTTTACCGCCCTACGGGACGTGAGCTTTCAAGTGCCGAAGGGCGAACTCGTGGCCCTGCTGGGACCGTCCGGTTCGGGAAAAACTACTCTTCTGCGTATCATTGCTGGGCTAGAAGCCGCCGACCACGGGTCTGTGCTCTTTCACGGCGAGGACGCTACGGACCGCAGCGTCCGTGACCGACAGGTCGGGTTCGTCTTCCAACATTATGCCCTGTTCCGGCATATGAGCGTCTTCGAGAATATCGCCTTTGGCTTGCGGGTCCGGCCTCGCAAGTTGCGCCCCTCTGAGCAAGAGATTCACACCAGAGTCCACGCCCTCCTCAAGTTGGTACAACTCGATTGGTTAGCCGACCGTTATCCCCCCCAACTGTCTGGCGGCCAGCGTCAGCGGGTCGCGCTGGCGCGCGCCCTGGCGGTTCAACCGCAGGTGCTGCTCCTGGATGAGCCGTTTGGCGCGTTGGATGCAAAGGTGCGCAAAGAACTGCGCCGCTGGTTACGCCGGTTGCACGACGAGATGCACATCACCAGTGTGTTCGTCACCCACGATCAAGAAGAAGCCTTGGAAGTGGCCGATCGTGTCGTCATTATGAACGAAGGCGGGGTCGAACAGATCGGCACCCCAGGAGAGGTATACGATCATCCTGCCACGCCCTTCGTCTACCACTTCCTTGGCAACGTCAACCTCTTTCACGGCCGGATTCACGAAGGCCGGGCGCGCATTGGCGAGATCGAGATTGAGGCACCGGAGCATGCCGACGCCCGCGATATTCCGGCGGTAGGCTATGTGCGCCCGCACGATATTGAGGTCACCCGCCACCGCAACGGCACGGCGGCAATCGAGGCTACCGTCAGCTATATCCATCTCATTGGTCCGCTCGTGCATATTGAACTCACGGGCTGCGATAGTGGTAACCTGATTGAAGTCGCGCTGAGCAAGGATCGCTATCAAGAAATGAAATTCCAGGAAGGGGAGCGTGTCTTTATCACGCCACGTAACCTGCGGGTGTTTGCTCAGGGAAGTCAAGCTGGCGCCGGGGAAGGGTTAGCGAAAGCGTGAAACACTGCCACATCGTCCCACTCTCCACACTGATCTTCTTAAGATTTGTCGAAGGGTGAACGGCGATGTCTGTAATGGCCTAAGTAATACGTAAGGATTTTCCTCGTAAGATGCATTTATGCACCGTTTTTCCGGTGTGCAGAGCGCACGCTACTGTCGTGTCTACGTTAAAACTATACGCTGGGTGTGTCCTTCGACTTCACTGCCTGCGACGGTTACGCTGCTCATGAACAAATTGGTCGTGCTGGGTGTAGCCTGGATGGAGCCCTTCGACTGCGCTCAGGACAGGCTCCGCGGAATCCGGGAGGTGGGAGCGGGGAATCCCGGATTGCATCCGGGCTACTGCTCTTTGCTCGGGATATTTGCTCTAGGCGCTCAGAACCCGTTGCGAGACATCCTGTCTGTGCTACAGTCGGCCTCATCTTCAGCAAGGAAGACTTAGCCGATATGGTTCAGAATCACGAGGCCTTGAAGGTCGCACTGGCGGCTGTCCAACAGCTCCCGACAAAGCTCCAACAGCAGTTAGCCGAGCAGCTTCTGAGAGAGTTGAGGCCCGAGAAGAATACCGTGGTCGTGTCGCTTCAACGACTCTCCCAGCAAAAGCAGGTCCGCCTCGCAAGGCTCATGGACAAACATAACGACGGTCGGCTCAGCCAAGCCGAACAGAAAGAACTGCAGCAGCTGGGCATCGAAGTGGATCAATGTCTGTTAGCAAACTCTCAGGCCTTGGCCCGGGCGCTACGGCCAGAGCTTTTCGATGAGCGAAACAGACCACTAAAGCGTCGTTTCCGGCAAGCGCTCAAAGACCCCTCCTTCCGGCGAGCTGAACCCGGACAGGAGCATGTCGGCGGGTGACGGCGAGGGTTCCTGCTCGGGTGGCCGCGCAGGTGAAAGCACGGGCAGCCGGGCGGTGTGAGTATTGCCAAGCCCCGCAGATCCTTATAGGGCAAGTCTTTCATCTTGATCATATCATCCCTCGTTCCGCCGGAGGTCAGACGACCACTGAGAACCTTTGCTTGGCCTGCTCGCACTGCAACATTGCGAAAGGCGATCTCATAACGGCATCCGATCCACGCACCGGCAGGCTGGTCCTACTCTATAATCCTCGGAAGGACATCTGGGAAGAGCATTTCCGCTGGAGTCAGGACTGGCAGAAGCTGATCGGCCGGACGCCCACTGGACGGGCAACTGTCAGGGCGCTCGATATGAACGCGAAGCTTTTACAAAGGGCAAGACCTTTCTGGCGGGTGGCAGGTCTGATTCCATAGATTGTAGAGTACGCTCCGCGCATCGACAAATCTGTGGACAAGTGCGCCCTTCGATTTCCCATTCCTCGTTTATCAGTCCTCGTTCATCAGTCCTCGTTCATCGTTTACTTCAGCCCTGCCTTCCGTAACGTGGCAAGATGGCGTTCCAACACCGCCGGATCTTTGATAGGCATTCGCTGTTTGTGAACCGCTAGCGAGAACTGTGGATTGATCCGCAGCACTTCGGCCACCTCTGCTCGCGCTTCGGCGGCTTGGCCTAACTCACTGTAGACCGCGGCCAGCATGAGATGACCAAGTAAGATGTTGGGGTAGTGACTAAGATAGCGCTGCAAGGGGGCCCGCGCCTCCTCGTAGTGCCCGGCCACCGCATAGGCGGTGCCGACGTCGCCTAAATGGGCGTCCACAGTTAAGAACTTCAGGCGCAGCGCCTGGGCGGCGGCCTCCAAGGCGTCCTCCGTCCTGCCCATACAGCTCAGCACCTCCGCCAGAGCCGCATAGCTCGCCGCCTCGGTAGGCGCGAGGGCCACGGCCCGCTCCATCTCCGCCAGGGCCTGCTCATACTGCCGCTGGTAGAGATAGATATAGCCCAAGTATATGTGGTGCCAGTGTAGGGAGTCATTGAGGGCTAGGGCTCGTTGCGCCGCCTCTAACGCTGGCTCCAACGTCTGGCCAGCGGGGCTCTGTTGAGAGAGCCACGGCCCCCGGTAGCTTAAAGCCAGGAAAGCGTGGGCAATTTGAAGGTTGGGACTCCGGCTGATGGCTTCCTTCAGCGTGGCGATCGCCTCGGCATACCGCCCGGTCAAGTTGTAAGCGTAGCCCAATGTGGCTAAGTAGATGGGCGGATAGCGGGGGTTGAGCCGCATGGCCTGCTCGGCCATCGGCAGGGCTTCTTCGGGCCTGCCCGCGACGCTCAGCGCATTCGCTTGCTGTGTATAGCTGTCGGCATTGTTGGGATCGAGGGCGATAGCCCGCTCCCCTTCCGCGATGGCTTGATCGTTCTGCTGTTTAAACGAATAGACCAAGCTCAAGAGCGCATGGGCTATAGGCAAGGAGTCATCCAGGGCAAGGGCCTGTTGCGCCAGCGCCAAGGCGCGCTCCAGGTTCTGGGGGTCCGCACTCCAGCCCCAGGCCAACGCCAGCATGTAGATCTGACCCAGGTACGCCTTCGCCTCCGCATACTGTGGGTCCAGGGCAACGGCTCTCTCATACATCTGCCGCGCCTGGGCATGGGCCTCTTTGGTGAAGCGCGAACGGTACTCCGTCCCACGCAAGAAGTAATCATAGGCTTGCAGGTTGTCCGTATGTTTGCGTACGATATACCCGCGCTCCTCCAGCGTGAGTTGGAGCTTGAGTGTCGTGACGATCTGCTGCACGATTTCGTCTTGCAGGGCGAAGATATCTTTCAGCGGGCGGTCATAGCGCTCGGACCACACATGGACGTCAGTGGTGGTGTCCACTAACTGGGCGACAATGCGTACCTGCTCCCCCGCCTTCTGCACGCTGCCTTCTAGCACATACCGGACGCCGAGTTCTTTTCTGAGGTCGTGCATGTTGACCGCTTTGCCTTTGTAGGTGAAGGCGGTGTTGCGGGCGATGACGAACAGGCTGGAAAGGCGGGAGAGATCGCTGGTGAGCACTTCGGTGATGCCGTTGCTGAAGTAGTCTTGCTCGGGGTCTTTGCTCATGTTGTCAAAGGGCAGCACGACGATGGAGGGCTTAGCCGGCAGCGGAAGCGCGGCTGGGGTGCTGGGTGCTAGGTGCGGGGTGTTGGGGATCGGCAGGAAGAGATGCCGAACAGCAACGATCCCTCCGAGCAGCAGGACGCTCACGAGCACGAACACGACCCTGCCCACCCGACGCGAGAGCTTCAGGCGCTGAACTTGGAGCGTCTGACGTACCCCTTTTGGGCTCTCAGGCAGCAGCGCATAGACCGGAAAGCGGTGGGCAATGTTCTTCAGTTTGGGGTGCCCCAGCGCTACCACCGTGCCTAAAGCGACCTTCTGGGCGACATCGCGATACACCACATCCGAGATACAGATAGTGTCGGGCTCGGCCAGGGCTTGCAGACGCGAGGCGATGTTGACCCCATCGCCAAACACATCGCCATCACGTTGCACGATATCGCCCGAGTGAATGCCAATGCGGACGTGAATCTGCTCGGCTTTGTCCTTCTCCGCATTGTGAGCACGGAGTTGAGCGTGCAGCTGCTGGGCGCACTGCACGGCGTGGACGACGGAGGGAAAGTCTACCAGAAAGCCGTCACCAATAGTTTTGATGACTGTGCCATGATGCGCTGCCACAGCCTGCTGAATCAGCTGATTATGTACGTCGAGCAGGCGCAACATGCGGGCTTCATCGGCCCCCATCTGGCGGCTAAAGCCGACAATGTCGGTGAACATGATGGCGGCCAGACGGCGGGTCTCGGCGTGCAGCATTGGCCAACTCTTCCTCCCGTATGCAGGGCTATTATTCGCTGACGGGTGCCCGCTTGTCAAATGTCTCGGTGCGCAGAGCGCACCCTCCTAGCGCGTCTATGCTAAATCTGTGCATAGCGGGTAGTAGCAATGCGTTCATGCTTCGACTTCGCTCGCGCTACGCTCAGCACGAACGGGGTGAGTTGTCGACAGTTTTACTCCGTTTGTCCTGAGCGTAACCGCCGCAGGCGGTGAAGTCGAAGGGCACGGCCAGCGCACCATTTTAACGTAGACACAACACTACGAGAGACCTAACCGCTAACCGAGGACGTAAAGCGTAAAACGTATACGGACTTCTTCTTTTACTCAGCACTCATTACTCAGTACTGACTAGATCGGGGGTGGCCATAACCCGTCGATTTGTTACTCTGACCGCCAGTACGGGAACGGGACGGAGGGTGTATGTCTCACTCACGAACACTACGACTGGGCGCGTTTATGCGGCCGATCAGTATTCATACTGCCGCCTGGCGCTATCCTGGCGCATGGCCGGACGCGAATTTCAATTTCCAGCACCTCAAACGTTTCGCTCAGACGCTGGAGCGCGGGCGGTTCGACGCCTTCTTCATGGCCGACCACCTCGCCGTGCTCAATATGCCGATGCAGGGGCTCAAGCGCAGCGCGACGGTGACCTCCTTCGATCCCTTGACGCTGCTGCCGGCGCTGGCCGTCGTCACCGAGCATCTCGGGCTGATCGCCACTGCGTCTACGACCTATAACGACCCCTATCATATCGCGCGGAAATTCGCCTCGCTCGACCATATCAGCGGTGGCCGCGCTGGCTGGAACGTGGTGACTTCTGGCAATCCGCATGAAGCGATGAATTTCGGTCTCGAGGAACATGTTGAGCATGAGACGCGCTATCGCCGCGCGCGCGAGTTTTTTGACGTAGTGACGGGCCTATGGGACAGCTGGGCGGACGACGCTTTCATTCGTGACGTGGAAGCCGGCGTCTATTTTGATCCCGAGAAGCTGCACATCCTGAACTACCAGGGCGAGTTCCTGAAAGTGCGCGGGCCGCTGAACGTCGCGCGTCCCATTCAGGGCTGGCCGGTTATTGTGCAGGCTGGGGCATCGGAGGCTGGCCGCCAGCTCGCGGCTGAGACGGCCGAGGTAATCTTCGCGGCTGGGGGCAGCATCGCCAATGCGCGCGCCTTCTATGCCGATGTAAAAGGCCGCATGGAGAAGCTCGGCCGTCCGCGCGACCATCTGAAGGTTTTACCGGGTGCTTTTGTCGTCGTCGGTGAGACGGCCGCCGAAGCGCTCGAGAAGCGGGCGCGCCTCGACAGTCTCGTGCATTACGATAGCGCCATCGCTTCGCTCTCGATCGCGCTCGGCCATGATGCGTCGGGCTTCGACCCGGATGGGCCACTGCCAGAGATTCCCGAAAGCAATTCGAGTAAGAGCGGACGGGAGCGGGCCGTAGAGCTAGCGAAGCGGGAGCATCTGACGGTGCGGCAACTGGCGCAGCGTATCGGTGGCTATAGCGGCTCGGCATTTGTCGGCACACCGACCATGATCGCCGACCAGATGGAGGAGTGGCTACTCACTGAAGCCTGTGACGGCTTCAATATCATGTTCCCATATCTACCCGGCGGACTCGATGACTTCGTCGATCGCGTGGTGCCGGAACTGCAGCGGCGTGGGCTATTTCGCCGCGAATACGAAGGGACGACGTTGCGTGAGAATCTCGGTCTGCCGCGCCCGGCGAACCGCTTCTTCTGAGTGCGACCCCCTACTTCGTCCTGGGCAGGTTCACCTCCAGCTTCGTTCGTCCTGAGCTTGTCGAAGCCTATCGTGGCCCAGTCGAAGGGGGTGAACGGCGGTGTCTGTAATGACCTAAGTAATACGCAAGTCTTTTCCTCGTAGGGTGCATTTATGCACCGTTTTTCTTGGTGCGCAGAGCGCACCCTACTGTCGTGTCTACGTTAAAACTGTGGGCTGGGCTCACCCTTCGACTTCACCGCCTGCGGCGGTGTAGCCTGTCCTGAGCCTGTCGAAGGGCTCAGGACGAACGGAGAAAAACGTAGCAAGCAAGCCCCGTTCGTGCTGAGCGTACCCTGAGCCCTGAGCCTGTCGAAGGGTCGAAGGGGAAGTCGAAGCATGAATGCAGTTCTATTAGCCGATACGCACAGATTTAGCCCGGGGTAGCGTGCGCTGTGCGCACGTCTTCCCTGTACGCCATTATTTTCGTGCGCATAGCGCACGCTATGGCTGCTGCGTCTATGCCGAAATGGTGTGCGACAAGAGTGTCCTTCGACTTCGCCGCTCCGCAGCTACGCTCAGGACGAACGGGATATGACCGTCCCTGGTTATGCACCACTTCAATGTAGACACAGCACTACCAGAGAACCAACCACTGACCGAGAACGTAAAGCGTAAAACGTATACAGACTTCTTCTTTTACTCATTACTCAGCACTCATTACTCAGCACTCACTTCAGCCCCGCTTTGCGCAGAGCGGCCAGATGACGCTCTAGGACCGCCGGATCTTTGATGGGCAGTCTCTGTTTGTGAACCTCCAGCGAGAACTGGGGATTGAGCCGCAGCACTTCGGCGGCCTCCGCCCGTGCCTCGGCGGCTTGGCCTAACTCGCTGTAGACCGCGGCCAGCATGAGATGGATATCCAGCCTGTTGGGATAGCGGCTGAGATAGCGCTGCAAGGGGGCTCGCGCCTCCTCGTAGTGCCCGGCCACCGCATAGGCGGTGCCGACGCCGGCTAAGTGTTCGCCCGGAATAGAGGGCTGCAGGCGCAGCGCCTGGGCGGCGGCCTCCAGGGCTTCCTCCGTCCTGTCCACCCGGCTCAGCACCTCAGCCAGAGCCGCATAGCTCCCCGCCTCGGTAGGAGCGAGGGCCACGGCCCGCTCCATCTCCGCTAGGGCCTGGTCATACTGCTGCTGGTAGAGATAGATCCAGCCCAAGACTATGTGGGTCAAGTGTAGGGAGTCATTGAGGGCCAGGGCCCGTTGCCCCGCCGCCACTGCCGGCTCCAATGTCTGGGCAGCGGGGCTCTGTTGCGAGACCCACTGCCGCAAGTAGCTGAGAGCCAGGTTAAGGTAGGCAGTCATAAAATTGGGGCTCCGGCCGAGGAGTTCTTTCAGCGTGGCGATCGCTTCGGCATACCGCCCGGTCAAGCGGTATGCCCAGCCCAATTCGACTAAGTAGAGGGGTGGATAGTGGGGGTTGAGCCGCATGGCCTGCTCCATCATCGGCAGGGCTTCTGCTGGCCTGCCCGCGAAGTTCAGCGCCGCCCCCTGTCGGTTGTAGCTAAAATCATTGTTGGGATCGAGGGCGATGGCCCGCTTCCCTTCAGCGATGGCTTGGTCATACTGCTGTTTCTGCGCATAGACATTGCTCAAGATCGAATGGGCTCTCGGCAAAGAGTCGTCTAGGGCAAGGGCCTGTTGCGCCAGCGCCAACGCCCGCTCCAGGGTCTGGGGGTCCGCACTCCAGCGCCAGACCCACTCCACGAAGTAGGTCCATCCCAGCGATGCGTACGCCTCCGCATACTGTGGGTCCAACGCAACGGCTTTCTCAAACATCTGTCGCGCCTGGACAGCGGTCTCTGGCGTAATGCGAGAAAACAGCTCGACCCCGCGTAAGAAGGAATCATAGGCCTCCAGGTTGTCCGTGTGTTTGCGTACGATGTACCCTTCCTCCTGCAAGGTGAGCTGCAGCTTGAGCGTCGTCACGATCTTCTGCACGATCTCATCTTGCAGCGTCAAGATATGCTGCAAGGGCCGGTCATAGCGCTCGGACCACAGGTGATAGCCCGTGCTGGCATCAATCAACTGCGCCGTGATCCGCACCTGGTTGTCGGCCTTCAGCACACTGCCTTCCAATACGTACCGTACTCCCATCTCACGCCCTACGTCTTGCACCTTCACCGCCTTGCCTTTGTAGGTGAAGGCGGAGTTGCGGGCGATGACAAACAGGCTGGAGATCTGGGAGAGGTCGCCGGTGAGCACTTCGGTGAGACCGTCGCTGAAATACTCCTGCTCGGGGTCGCTGCTCATGTTCTTAAACGGCAACACGACAATGGAGGGCTTGTCGGGCAGCGGCAACGCCGCTGGCGCGGCGGCAGTCCTGAGTGCTGAGTCCTGAGTGCTGAGTGGCAGAAGAGAGGGGTACAGAAGAATAACGACTCCTGCGAGAAACAAGACGCTCACGAACACGAGCACGAACACGACCGTGCCCACCCGACGAAGCTTGAGCCGCTGCACCTGCAGATGCTGGCGTAACCCTTTGGGTCTCTCAGGCAGCAGCGCATACACGAGGAAGCGCTGAGTAATGTTCTTCAGCTTCGGTCGTCCCAGCGAGATCACCGTACCCAAGGGGACTTTCTGGGCAACATCGCGATGTACCATGTCCGAAATGCAAATGGTGTCAGGCTCGGCCAAGGCCTGCAGGCGCGAGGCGATATTCACCCCGTCGCCAAACACATCGCCATCGCGTTGCACAATGTCGCCGAGGTGGATACCGATACGGACGTGGATCTGCTCAGCTTTCTCTTTCTCCGCGTTGTGAGCCTGGAGTTGGGCTTGAATTTGCTGGGCGCACTGCACGGCGTGGACGACGGAGGGAAAGTCCACCAGAAAGGCATCCCCGACCGTTTTGATGACGTTGACAATCGGAGGAGGCGCGTCTGGCATGAAAGCGATTATGTTACTCGCCTCTCCTGGTTGTCAACTGTTGCCCGCGCTGAAGGCCGTAGCGTGCGCTATGCGCACGACAATAGCGGCGTGCAGAGAAGACGCGCGCACAGCGCGCGCTACCCCAAGTGTACCAATCTCATGCATCTTGGTTTAGCACCTCCGGATTCACCGGCGTAGGCGGACGGTTACCAGAAAGAAACGCGGCGATGTTTTCCGCCGCCAGTGTGGCCATGCGGGTGCGGGTGGCGATGCTGGCACTGCCGATGTGCGGAAGAATGAGGCAGTTGTCCAATGTGAGCAAGGGATCGTCCTGCGGGATTGGCTCTGGATCGGTCACATCGAGTGCTGCTCCTGCGATCAGACCGTCACGCAGCGCCTCGTACAGCGCTCGCTGGTCAACGATCGGTCCTCGGGCCGCGTTAATGAGAAAGGCGGTGGGCTTCATCAGCTTGAACTGTGGAGTCGAGAGCAAATGGCGTGTGTCGGACGTAAGGGGGACAAGGACCGTAACAAAGTCAGACTCACGCAGTAGGGTGGGAAAATCCACCGGGACGCAGCCGAGCTTCTCCTCCGCTTCGCGGTTACGGCCTCGGTTAGCGTAAAGCACGCGCATGTCAAATCCTTTGGCTCGTTTCGCTACCTCCATGTCGATGCGTCCCAAACCGAGAATTCCTAGAGTAGCGTGGTGCACGTCACGCCCGAGAAAGGCAAAAGGACTCCACGACCGCCAGCGTCCTTCTCGTACGATACGCTCGGCCTCGCCGATGCGCCGGGCACAGCCGAGAATCAGGGTGAATACCAGGTCCGCCGTGGTCTCGGTCAACACGCCGGGCGTATTGGTCAGCACAATGCCGCGCCGAGTCAGCGCCGGGACCTCAACGTTGTCATACCCAACCGCCATATTGGCTACGATTCTGAGCCGGTGAGCCTGAGCCAGCAACTCCTCGTCAATGCGCTCAGTGACCATGCAAAGCAGCGCATCAATCTCTTGGACTTCTCGCAAGAGCACATCGCGTGGGATCACTTCATCGGGCTCCCACACACGCAACTCTCCGCAACCATTGAGGAGGGACAGTGCCGCTTCAGGCAGCTGGCGGGTGACATAAATTTTTGCTGATGACACGGTTATTTCCTCCGTACCCCTTTACCTCAGACAGAGAGTGGCATAAGACCAAACGGAATAAAATAACCAACCGAGACCGCACGCAACCCGGCAGAAGGGGCCTTTATGAACCAACCATCAGAAAAAAGCTTGAAGCGGATGCGCACCTATGTGCAGAAGTACTGGGAGAAGACCGGCACCTCGCCACACCCAGACAAGGAAGTAACAGAGGCGGTCGTTATGGGTCTAGCGGCCAACATCGATGAGGTCGGCCGGCCGCTGTGCCCATGTAACTTCTATCCTGATAAGAAGGCCGAACTGGAGCGCAGCCGCGAGTGGGTCTGTGCCTGCGATGAAATGAAGCAGTGGAAGTACTGTCACTGCCTGCTGTTCGTGGCCCCGGACGGCTCCCCGATCACCGAGCACCTGCCCGAGGATCACGAAGGAAGGCAGATCTACGGTCTGGTGAAAGACCCGACCCCGGACAAAGGTCGCGAGGCACGGTTTAAGGTCGAAGGAGAAAGTGATGAGTGATGAATGGTGAATGAAATCCTTCGTTCAGCATTGTCACCCTGAACGAAGTGAAGGGTCTCATGTTTTGTGAGATTCTTCGCCTTCGGCTCAGAATGACAATAAGTAAAATTACTGTTGAACTACAAGTTGGTATCGCTCTTGAAAGCTGATTGCCGACATTTATGAGTGCTTCTCCCGCGCCCACACCCCACAGTCACCTGGAAATCACTCAGGTCAACAGCTACCTGATTTTCCTTTTTGTGCTTCTTTCAACTGCGACTCTCTTCGACGGCTTTGATGCGGCGATGCTGACCGTAGCCGCCCCCGATGCACGGGAGACTCTGCATATCAGTTTATCCGAATGGGGAGTGGTGTTCGGGTTGGCGCGCCTGGGAGTCGTCGCCTCCTTCTTCTTTTTGCTGTTCGCCGATTGGTGGGGCCGGCGCGCGCTGATGCTGGCGACTATCATTGGGTTCACCGTCTTTAACTCTTTGACCGCTTTTGCCACTGACAAGATTCAATTCACCGTCTACCAATTTTTTGCCCGCCTCTTTCTCCAAGCCGAGTATTCTCTCGCGATCATCATGATCGGCGAGGAGTTCCCGGCCCGGTTGCGCGGCCGCGCCATCGCAGTCCTGACAAGCTTTGCCACTTTAGGGGTCATGTTGGTGGCGGCGATGAATTCCTATGTGCTGCTGGAACAGTGTGGGACTGGTTCGGTTGCCGCCGGCAATTGCGTACCTCCGCCGGGTAATTGGCTCCACGACAACGGACAACTGGCGATTGCCTGGGGCCAGCAACTGCTTGGGCATTCTGTAGATGGCGCCAACTGGCGCATCCTTTATATTCTTGGCTTGTTGCCGCTCGCGCTGATCTTTTTTCTCAGATTTGGTATGCGCGAGACGCGGCGGTTTGTCGCTGAACAATCAGTGAATACTCGGGCTGGGCTCAGTGTCCGTGAGATTCTTCGCGCCGAATATGCCCACGCCAAGCTTCCCTGGCAGCCGCAATACCGTCGCTGCACCCTGCTGGTCGGCTTATTGTGGAACTGTGTGAATCTGGTCATCGCGCCGGCTGTGGCCTTCTGGGTGATCTACGCCCGTGAAGAACTGGGCTTTTCGCCGTCCACCGTTGGCATCATCATTTTCTGGGGATATGCCGGGGGGATGCTGGGGCATTTTGTCGCCGGTTACTTGATTGATCGCATCGGCCGCAAATGGACCTGTTCGGCATTTTACATCTTTGCTGCGATTGCTATTTTCGTGCTCTTTCAGGTGCGGAGTGAGGCCGAGCAGTACTTCTGGATGATCCTCACGGTCTTTGGCTTTACCCTGGCTAACACGGCTACTCACGTGTATGCCTCCGAACTTTTTCCCACCGCGATTCGTGCTACCGCCTATGGCTGGACGACGAACCTGTTCGGCCGCATTACCGAAGTGGGCACCTCATTTCTGGTAGCGGCTTTCGTCAACACCTTAGGCATCTCGGGATCGGTCGCCATTGTATCGGTGGGTCCGATCCTTGGCGCGCTGATTGTGTTGCGCTACGCCCCGGAGACGAAGGGACTAACTTTAGAGGAAGTGCAGCAGGTCGTGAGAGGAGAGACTATTTCCCTGGAGAGGGCTACTCCACCTGTAGTGAAATCAGCAGCCGGAGGAGAGTGAACTAGTAGTTCACCGGAATAAAGCTGAGGGGTGTCATTCTGAGCCGAAGCCTAGCGGAGGCGAAGAATCTCGCCACGGGTCTGTCGTATCATGAGATTCTTCGGCCTGCAGCCTTAGCATGACAGCTTCACGTTGACGCGACAAAAAGCAAAGATCGGCGAAACTGCACCACTACGCGATTTTCTCTGCGCTGGTCAAAAGGGACGGAGGGACTCTCACCCCTTTCAGTGATAGACCTGCACCAGGAACACTGCCTGGTTATCATGCTCGCGGTGGCGGAAGGTAAATTCAACCGCCAGGTTTTGGGAGAGAGTATAGCGTTGCCCGATAAACGCCAGGAAACCGCCAGAGGGGTCTCCCCAGACGTGCTGGATATAAGTGCCAGAAGCGAAAATTTTCCATCGCTCGCCGAGCTGGACCAGGAGACCGAACGTGCCACCCGCTCCGGCCTGATAATCGTCGTTAAAGGCATGACTGTAGTTCAGTTCGAGTTCCGGAAAGGCGAACCACACGGTCCGTCGTGGCCAGCGCGTCTGCACAGCCAAACCAAGGCCCCCGTTCAGGTTAAAGTTCTGACCATAATGACACCCTCTGCGTAAGGTCTCGAATCCAGCCCGTACCTTCCAGGACGGTGCGAGGAAGAACGGCTCAATGGGGGACAACGAGAGCATATCGACTAAGGTGAAGCGCTCAAGTCGGACGCGATTCTGTTTGTGATAATACCGGGCGCTCAGCGCCAGGACTTCGATTTGCGCGTCTGGCGTATAGCCGGGGTCGGGGTCGAGCAGGTCATGGTACCCGGCCCGCACACTCAACTCCTCAAACCAATCATGCTCACGCCAGCCCACGCCAAAACCTGCTCTGAGCGACCCGTGTCCCAGATCCGGACGAGTCACAAACGGCTCAATGGGCGTCGCGTCGGTTAGGATAGGCCGCGCGCTGCGCGTGACTAACAAGCTATGGAGTTGGTCACGTTTTGGGGCGGACAAGGGTACTTTGATCTTCAGACGCTGATACTCAAGATAATCGATAGCCAGATCTAAAGCCGCGGCTTGTTGAGCGAGCAGAAGGCGGCGAAAGTCTGGCGACTCGCTAAAGGCTGGATCACGGAGCAGCAGAGTGAGCGCACGCCGTTCTTGCTCCGACATCTGCGCGCGCCTGCGGCGAATCTGGGTACTCGGCGCCGGTCGATACGTCGCCTCACTCACAAAATGTGGTTGCTGGACGATGAGCCGGACCGTATCGCCCGGAATAGTCCACCAGCGAAACGCCTCGGTCAGATGGAGCGTCGGATTAGCAACTTCCAATAATGGCAGGAGCTGGTAGGAGCAATTCTGCTGGAAAAAGAAATAATCGAAGAAGGCCGCTTTCAGCTCCCACACATGCATCAGTAAGCGTTCGATCTGAGGACCTGTCAGCTGTAGTCGGTATTCCCAGATATCTCGATTCTCAAAATCGCCATACTCCTTGACCAGGACATAGTACGGTTTGGTAAAGAAGTGGCCGCGAAAGCCGCCGCTCACGCCGGACAGCACATAGGTCAGCCAGTTGGTACTCGTGATATCCGCAGCAAAGTTAACAGCATACGCCAGCAGACGCGTCTGCGCCGTTTGTCCCTGTTGATCAATCCGCAGGAGCGTGTGACCGAACATGGAGGCGGGATTATGCATATACGCGGAGGGAAAAACCAGGGTGAGTGATGCGGGGTTGAGTTCTGCGAACCATTCCTCGAACTGCTCGCACGATTGCGGGGGAAGCTGATCGTCATCGATGGCTAAAGCGGTTTTTAACCAGTGGTAACGAGCAATGAATGCGCACTGCGCCGGTTGCTCTGAGTGTCCAACCAGTTCGGGAGAAAAAAAGGCTCGCAGGGTCGCGGCCAGCTCAGCCTGGGGATTGGTTTTGCCCTCTGGCGCGAGAAAGAACGTCGGCTCATCGATTTGGCTCTTGTAGCCGCCCAACAGGCGTGGATGGTAGTGGAGCAGGAGGTGCCAGACGCGGGAATCCGCAAGATTCGCCTCACTTGCTTGACGGATAAGAGCTGCAACAGCAGGAGGATCAGCAGAGACCGCGGTTTCCCCAAGCCAGGTGAGGCCCAGACCCGTCAATAAGATAAAGAAAACGCGCATCTGCCGGCGGTCCTTTTCAGGAACTGCAATGCTCTCGCCTGAAGAGAGCGCGTCGGGTTTGGGGACGTGGGGGACGACAGAGATTCACCCAGGATCTCTGATCGTCTGGTCTCCTCAGTTTTGCGCGATCAGCGTGTGAAAGACTGGATGGACAGACAGTTCATGTCTCAGTGCGGCGAGCATCTCTTCAGGAGTGACCTGCTCAGAGCGCACCACGTCGGCGAATTTTTCTTGGGTGAACATGCAGAACTGTCCCTGACTCTCTTGCGGGACTCCCAACAGTGTTGCCAAAGATGTCAGATGCTCACCGTGCCCGCTGGCCATATCTTCCTTCAAGCGCTCGAAGTTGACCGTGGTGAAGTCGCGAATCTTTTCTTCGTTCTTCGCTTTTGGCGGCGAAGAGGAACTTCCCGATGAACTCGAGGTAAAATCGGACGACGGCTTGGTCGGGTCAGTCGAGACCGTGCACGAAGCGATAGTCAACCCGGCTAGCAGCATAGCTACCTGTAGGAGCGACCTCATTGGTGTTTGCATCATCTAGGCTCCTGTAATTTTCGGGCGATGGTAACAAGAGAAAGCGCACAGTGGAATGCCCTCGGTCCCAGGCTCCGCCTGTTCCCTATCCGCCGCGCAACCTCATTGCCCTCGTGCCCAGGCTCTGCCTGGGCACGCCCTGTCAGACAGGCTCTGCCTGTTCCCCGTCCGCCCCCCACATCACTGCCAATCCGTCACCACGTCGATCAGCCCTCTCCCTCCTGCATACGCCCGCGCGCTGGAGTAACGCCAATGCACGGGGTCATCCACATAACCCCGCCGCACTGGGTTGGCGTGCATGTACTCCAACTTCTGTCTCATCATCTCCTCGTTCTGGATCTGCTGAGGATGACTCCCTTCTTGCCAGAGCTGATATGCCTGGTCGATCTTGTGTCGCAGTTTGAAAAATCATAGCTCCTCCAGCAACGTGGAGAATCCGCGCTGGGCAAGTTCATTAATGATCCGCCGTGCGGTGTAGGACTTGAACCGGCCAACGTATTCGGACAGACCTTCCGCTGCAGCAATCCAGTGCAAGTGGTTCTCGAGGATCACGTAGCCAAATATACGCACCTCCCGCTCCCTCTGCAGAAAGCGCCATGACTCCAAGACGATTTCGACGCATTGTGGCTGGGTGAAGACTGGGAGCCAGGCGATCACAGTACAGGTGAGGAAATAGGGGTGCTCCTCTGCGAAGATGCGGTAGCGGGTACGCGACATCAGGTGCCCTCCTGATGAGGCAGAGCCTCAAACACACGACGTGCCCAGGCAGAGCCTGGGAACGAGAATTCGGTGAGTAAGGTATCTTTTGATGAGGCAGAGCCTCGAAGACATGACGTTCCCAGGCAGAGCCTGGGAACGAGAACTCAGGCCGCTATTTGGCCTCTAGCTTGATATCTTTCATGGCCTGTTGACAGCGCTCGTCGAGCTTCTGCTCATTCTTTTTCAAACACGCGGCCAGACGTCCCCCGCCCGGACTGAGATCGGCGCAGTACTTTTTCAGGTCAGCTTCGCACTCGTTGGCCACATACGATATTGCGTTAACCACCCGCTCAAGCTGAACCGAGGCGTCGTAGAGGGCGTAATCACATCGTCCGGAGAGCTTATCCTCATAGGCGTAGAGGCACGCAAGCACACGGCCTTCACCAGGAGTTACATTTTTGCAATAGGTTTCGAGTTCCGTCTTGCACCCTTCGGTTACCGTCTTGACGAGATTCTCCAGCGCCCCGGCGTTCGTCGCGCCTAGCGTAAACGCCCCCAGGGTCATGCCCGTGGCAAGTAATTTTTTTATTCGCTTCATGAATAGCTCCTTTCTTCTGGGTTAAGATTTTCAGGTTGCGATAGTCTTACCTGGCGTCTCCTCAGTGTCCTTGAAGCAGTGGTTACTGTGAGCCGGGGGATACCTTACCGTTGGCAACGGTGCAAAGAGAGAGCCGAACGGTTCAGATTTTGGTTTAGATTGCCTGAGGCCCGGAGAGCCAGGCTGGAGATCGTGAGCGCTTTTTCTTGAGCAACGTCTAGTGCTTCAGGGCCCAGCGTCTCGGTACCGCTGCTCCCAGCGCATCTCGTTCCGCAGCGCTTCTCGCACAAACGCAGTCCGGCGGAAGAACCAGAACATCACCCGACGCACGACACGGCCTCGCACACTCAGAGGGCGCCGAAAGTCAAAGAGCAACACTACTCGCTCTTGGTCGGTATCGTTGCTCACCGCGTGTGGGTAGGTGTCATCGAAAATCAGCACTTGCCCTTCCTGCCACCTGCAGCGGACATCGCCAACATCCATGAAGCACCGCTCAGGCTCAGGGGGAACGCGCAGCCCCACATGGCAGCGAATCAGCCCTTTGGTCACTCCCCGATG
>JACQEL010000191.1 GCA_016200595.1 Deltaproteobacteria bacterium | reverse complement strand
CTTGAGCCGCCCGCGCTTAGCACGCTCGACCAGCTCGAGAAAGTCTTCAGGGCGTGAGCGCTCCACACTCATCCTGGACGACCTCTCAATGTCTGGAAGATCCTCACCGTGACCAGTGCCTCAGTGCGATTCTATACTATTTGAGACTTCCGGTTGAAACCTCACGAAGAGCGAGTTTCTCGGCTATTCCGTCGGCCCTTTTCCGTCCCGCGCTTGTACTGGAGCCGGACGACCGAACTGCCGATCGAGGGCGAGGTTGAGGACCAGGACGTTGACCCGCGGCTCACCCAGTATCCCTATATCTCTCCCCTCACTCACCGCTTCCACCACAGCGCTGATTCGCTCCGGTGCGATTTTTCGCGCGTTGGCGACGCGCGGGATCTGCCAGAGCACTGCCTGCGGCGAGAGATGGGGATCGAGCCCGCTAGCCGAAGTCGTCACCAGTTCAACCGGAACCAATCCCGGGGCGCCGGGATTCTCTTCCTGAAGCCGCTGCAGGTCTTGCGTGGCCCGCTCTTGGAGCTTCTGCGAGGTCGGGCCCAGATTGGAGCCCGAGGAACTCGTCGCATCATAGCCCTTGTCTCCGGCTGCCGACGGCCGCGGCTGAAAATAGGCCGGGTTCGCGAAGCCTTGTCCGATCAGTTCTGAGCCAATCACCTGCCCTTGGTCGTCAGTCACCAGGCTGCCATTGGCCCGCCAGGGAAACAGAAGCTGGGCCAGACCAGTCACCACATAGGGGTAAATGACTCCCGTCAGGATGAGCGTTACGGCGGTCGTCCGCAAGGCAATGAGCAACGCTTTCCGCATACAAAGCCCTCCTTACACCAAGCCCATGGCGGCCAACACCAGGTCAATGAGTTTGATCCCCACAAAGGGAGCGATCACCCCGCCCACCCCGTAGATCAGCAGCGACCGTGCCAGCAATGCTGCTGCCCCCAGCGGGCGATATTGCACCCCCCGCAACGCCAGCGGAATGAGCAGGATAATAATGAGCGCATTGAAAATCACCGCCGACAGAATCGCACTCTGGGGCGAAGCCAAACGCATGATGTTGAGCGGGGCAATCTCGGGATACACCCCCATAAAGAGGGCCGGGATGATGGCAAAATACTTGGCCACATCGTTGGCGATGGAGAAGGTGGTCAGCACCCCACGGGTCATGAGTAACTGCTTGCCAACCTCGACCACCTCCAGCAGTTTGGTGGGATTGGAATCGAGATCGACCATGTTGCCGGCTTCTTTGGCCGCCTGGGTGCCGGTATTCATGGCTACCCCGACATCGGCCTGGGCCAGCGCCGGGGCGTCGTTGGTGCCATCCCCCGTCATCGCCACCAGCTTGCCTTTGGCCTGCTCCTCTTTGATGAGGCGCATCTTGGTCTCCGGCGTCGCCTCGGCCAAGAAGTCATCCACCCCCGCCTCCCGCGCAATGGCCGCGGCCGTACGCGGGTTGTCCCCGGTGATCATCACGGTGCGGATGCCCATGGCCCGGAAGCGCTCAAAGCGCTCACTAATGCCCCCTTTCACCACATCCTTGAGGTGTACCACCCCCAGGATGTGATTGCCATCCGACACCGCCAGTGGCGTCCCCCCTGTGTCACTAATCCCATGCGTGATGGCATCGACCTCGGTGGGGATGCTGCCGCCCAGCGCTTTGACATGGGTCACGATCGCATCGACCGCGCCCTTGCGAATCATGCGCCCATTGAGGTCGCACCCGCTCATGCGCGTCTGGGCACTAAAGGCGATGAAGTGCGCACCAATGTTTTCCACCTCGCGCCCGCGCAGCCCGTAACGCTCCTTGGCCAGCACCACGATCGAGCGTCCTTCCGGCGTCTCGTCGGCCAGACTGGCCAACTGTGCCGCATCAGCCAATTCCTCCGTGCGGGCCCCACCGACCGGCAGGAACTCGGTCGCCATGCGCCAGCACGTTCTTGCGCAGCAACCGATCCATGCCGGCGATGCCAATGGCCGACAGTAGCCCGCCAATAGTGGTAGGGATTAAGCAGACCAGCAGGGCCACCACCACTGTGGCCGAGAGCCCCACCCCAGAATATAGAGCGAACGGCACCAGCGTCACACAGGCAAAGAGGAAGACAAGGGTAAGACCGGCCAGCAGGATATTGAGCGCGATCTCATTAGGCGTCTTCTGGCGCTCCGCCCCTTCTACCAGGGCGATCATCCGGTCCAGGAACGACTCCCCAGGATCGGCGGAAATCCGCACCACGATGCGGTCGGACAGTACCTTGGTGCCCCCGGTCACCGCCGAGCGGTCGCCGCCACTCTCGCGGATCACCGGGGCCGACTCGCCAGTAATGGCCGATTCATCCACCGAGGCAATCCCTTCGATGATCTCCCCATCGCCGGGGATCAACTCGCCGGCCTCAATGACCACCACATCGCCCTTACGTAGGGAGGAGGCGGACACGCGCTCTTCCCGTTTCCCGTTCAGCAGGCGGCGCGCCACCGTTTCCTTGCGCATCTTGCGCAGGGTCTCGGCCTGGGCTTTGCCGCGCCCCTCGGCCACTGCCTCGGCGAAGTTGGCGAACACCACGGTGAACCACAGCCAGAAACTGACCGCGGCGGTGAACCACAGCGGCTGCGAGCTAGAGGTGGGCGCCAGCAGATCGCGCAGTAAGATGAGGGTAGTGAGGACGCTGCCAATCTCGACCACGAACATGACGGGGTTCTTGATCACATGCTGCGGCACCAGCTTGCGGAAGCTCTCCCAGACGGCCGGCCGTAGGATTTCCGGATCAAACAGCGAGAGTTCTTTTTTCCTGGAGTCTGCCATACTAAAAAACCTTTCCTGCTTGGGCGAGGAAGTGCTCAACGATGGGCCCTAGGGCTAAAGCCGGGAAGAAGGTGAGCGCGCCAACGATGATCACCACACTGACCAGGAGCACGGCGAAAAGAGCCCCGTTGGTCGGGAAGGTCCCCAGACTGGCGGGCACTACTTTCTTGCCCACCAGGGAACCGGCGATCGCCAGAGCAGGTACGATCATCAAGAACCGACCAATAAGCATAGTTAGGCCGATGCTCACATTGTACCAGGGTGTGTTGGCGTTGAGCCCAGCGAAGGCCGAGCCATTGTTGCCCGCAGCTTCACTATACGCATAGAGAATTTCGCTCAGTCCGTGAGGGCCGGCGTTATTCAAGGAAGACACACCGTACGGCGCCACCACCGACCAGGCAGAGAAGTAGAGGATCACCAACGGAAAGATCAGCACATAGAGCATCGCTAGCTTGATTTCCCGGGCTTCGATCTTCTTGCCCAGGTATTCAGGGGTCCGACCGACCATCAGACCAGCGATGAAAACCGCCAGCAAGACGTAGACCAGCATGCCGTAAAGTCCGGAGCCGACCCCGCCGAAGATCACCTCACTCAGTTGAATATTGGCGAGAGGCACGAGGCCCCCGAGTGGAGTATAACTGTCGTGCATGGAATTGACCGCACCACACGACGTGTCGGTAGTAACCGTTGCCCAGAGAGCCGAGTTGGCAACGCCGAACCGGACCTCTTTGCCTTCCATGTTTCCGGCTGCCTGGTCCACTGCCAGACCGTGCATCACCGGGTTACCGGTGGATTCAAAATAATACGCCGGGGCAACGCCCAGGAAAAACATCAGGGCCATAGCGGCAAAGAGTGCCCATCCCTGTTTCTGGTCCCGCGCCATGCGGCCGTAGGTGTAGGTAAGCGCGGCTGAAATAGCGAAGATTAACACCATTTCGATGAAATTCGTGAGTGGATTAGGATTCTCAAACGGATGGGCGCTGTTGGCGTTAAAGAAGCCTCCCCCATTAGTGCCGAATTCTTTGATGACTTCTTGCGAGGCAACTGGCCCCATGGCCAGTGTCTGCTTGGCCCCTTCTAAGGTTGTGAGATCTACGTAGGGAGAAAAGTTCTGGATTATCCCCTGGGAAACCAGCACCAACGCGACTGGAATGCAGATGGGCAACAGGACATACACCGTGCAGCGGATGAGATCGACCCAGAAGTTCCCGATGGTCTTAGCGTCATCAGGCCGCAAGTGGTAGGTCAACCCGCGGGCCAGGGCAATGGCAACCGCGATACCGGCGGCTGCGGAGATAAAGTTGTGCCAAGCCAGTCCCGCCATCTGCGTGAGATAGCTCATGGTGGACTCACCACTATATGCTTGCCAGTTGGTGTTGGTGGTGAAGCTCGCCGCCGTGTTAAACGCCAGATCAGGCGGGACCGGATCAAAATGCTGCGGGTTCAAAGGCAGGCCATGTTGCAATCTCTCGATAGCATAGGTCACCAGCAGTGTGATGGCACTGAAGAGCAGTACCGCCAGGGTATATTGTGTCCAGGTTTGCTGCTCGCGGGGATCAACCCCGCAGAGTCGATAGATCCCGCGCTCAATCGGGCCAAAGAAGCGCGGCAGGGGTTGCTGGTCCCTTTCGAAGACGCGGAACATATAGATGCCCAATGGCTTGGTGACCGCTAGGATTACCAGAAAAAACATGAGAATCTGCACCCAACCGTTTACCGACATAGTCGCCCCCTAGAGCTTTTTACACTTGAGAAGGACTACCTTCTCTATTCCTGTCAATGAGAACCGACTGTTTGCCTGTCGTGTCCCGCTAAAACTTCTCCGGCCGCAAGAGTGCGTAGAGTAAATAGCCGGTGAGCAAAACCGAGAGGATGAGGCCCAGTGTGTATTCTAGATCCATAAGTCTCTCCTAAACCAGGCGGCAAGAGATTGGTACACACGACACTAGCGCCTGCCCACCGTAGGGGCGAAGCATTTGCGTGTCAGGCTCCTCACGGCGTTGGTCTATACGGGGCAAATGCTTCGCCCCTACCCGCGCAGCTACGAACCGTGTCCTCATGTCGTGCATTCCGGTTTAGAGGCGATCACAGCCAAGCGTATAGGCCCAGGCGAGGCCAAAAAACGTAACCGTCACTGTGAGCAATAACACATCCAACATGGTTTCTTTCCTCTGGCAAGTGGTATCTTCTATCGTTTCATTTGCGCAAGAGGTGTGCCAAGACGAACGAAAAGAAAACTCGAAAAATCCAAGAGTATGGATAAGGTGGGAACAGGGATCGTGCAGAGTGCACTTCAGTGGGGCTGAGCACCTGGCAAAATGCAAAGTAGGGGCGAAGCATTTGCGTGTCAGGCTCCCCCCGGCGTTGGTCTATAGGGAAAACACACCAAGATGTGGATTTTCGGGTGCCACGGGTAGCTTGCTACCCGTGCTGTCCGGTCGCACTGGCGGACAAGCCGCCAGTGGCACACAAACAGTCAGAGCTTTTCTCCACTCCACATCTTGCGGTAG
>JACQEL010000190.1 GCA_016200595.1 Deltaproteobacteria bacterium | reverse complement strand
GGGGCCAGCGTCGGTATGGCCGCACAGACCGTATTTCCCCTGCTGCTACGCGATTTTCTTCCGGTCAACATTCCCCTCAGCCTCTCTTGGAGGGCGCTGTTGCAAGGGTTCGCTATTGGGGTGTGGATGACGGTATTGTTCGCGCTTCTGCCTCTGCTCGCGGTTCGCCGGATCTCGCCATTGCTGGCTTTGCGTTCGGCGTATGAAGACACTCACCTCACGCAGCGTGATCCTCTGCGTTGGTTACTCTTTTTCCTCATTGTCTGCAGCGTCGCTGCTTTTGCCTTCACCCATACCGAACGCTGGCGGTACGGCTTCGGCTTTTGTCTAGCCTTAGGAGTGGCTTTTGCCTTACTCGCAGGAGTGGCAAAGCTCTTGATGGTCCTGGTCCGGGCCTATTGTCCCGAGTCGTGGCCTTATGTCTGGCGTCAAGGAGTGGCGAATCTCTACCGTCCCCACAACCAAACGCTCGTTCTTCTGCTGTCGCTCGGGTTGGGCACGTTTCTTCTCGCGAGCGTCTATTTGAGTCAGCAGATGCTGCTCAGACAGGCGTCGCTCGCTGGTCAGGCCGATCAACCCAACCTGGTGTTGTTCGACATCCAGAGCGACCAACGTGAGGACGTGACGAAGCTCGTACACTCTTTTGCTGTACCGACAGTACAAGAGGTACCGTTGGTAACTATGCGTTTGGCTAGTATCAAAGGGAAAAGTGTAGAAGACCTGCGTAACGATACCAGTAGTAAAATCCCCACCTGGGCTCTGCAATGGGAGTATCACGCTACCTATCGTGAACACTTAATTAACACAGAAACCATCATGGCCGGCAAATGGCAAGGAACGGTGGACAACACGGCAAGTGAAGTTCCCATTTCTGTAGAAGAAGAACTTGCCCGCACGCTGGTCGTGACGCTCGGGGATCGGCTGGTTTTTGACCTTCAAGGGGTTCCGGTCACGGCGACCGTCGGCAGTATTCGTAAGGTCGACTGGCAACGAGTACAACCGAATTTTTTTGTAGTTTTTCCCCGCGGCGTGCTCGAAGCCGCACCGCAAACCTACGTCCTGGTTTCCCACGTGCCGGCGAACGAGATCTCAGCGGCAGTACAACGCGCCACAGTACAGAAATTTCCCAATGTCTCGGTCATCGACTTGAGCTTGGTCATCCACACGTTGGATGCCATCTTGAGCAGGGTCGCCTTCGCCATTCGTTTCATGGCCTTATTCAGCCTGGCGGCAGGAGTGGTGGTCCTGGCCAATGCTGTTGTCACTAGTCGTTACCAACGCCTACGTGAGAGCGCCTTATTACGCACCTTGGGGGCTTCGCGTGGGCAGATTCAGCAGATTTTGCTGGTTGAGTATCTCTTCTTAGGCAGCCTGGCGGCGGTGACTGGGCTGTTGCTCGCGGTGGGGGCGAGTTGGGCCTTGGCGTACTATTTGTTCGAGACCGCCTTTACACTCACCGGGTTGCCGCTCGGGTTGGCGCTGCTGCTCGTCACTGGGCTTACCGTCGGCATTGGGGTCCTGGGGAGCCGCGGAGTCGTGAACCGTCCGCCGTTGGAGGTGTTGAGAGGTGAGACGTAGAGTGATGAATGAGGCTGTTGATACACTCTGCGCCTCCGCCGGGGGATCAATGATACTGTTGATAAACTCTGCACCTCCGCCGGGGAATGAATTCCCCGGCTACCGTCAACCGCCCCTCGGGGGCGGAGAGCCGGCGTGAGCCGGCGGCATGAGGGTAGCCCGATGCTTCAGCGTCGGGCGTAAAGGGCGTTGGGCATTTAGCAACGGGATCATGCCTGGTCGGGCGCCAGGAGGCACATCGCAAAAGGTGTGACTCTGCACCAATGTCGTATGGTCTGATTTAGGTGTGGCAGAGCCACAATCACAGGGCATTACCCAGGCGGAGCCTGGGTATGAGAAAGCACCCGTGCGCCCTCCGATTGCTCAGTCCTCGTGTCCCATTCCTCATTCAGCATTCATCGTTCAGCGTTTACTTCAACCCCGCTTTGCGCAGAGCCGCGACTTGGCGCTCGATCGACGCTGGATCTTTGTAAGGAGTTCTTTCTTGTACCGTCGCCAGCGAGTACTGAGGGCTGATCCGTAGGATCTCTGTCGCCTCGGCGCGAGCTTCCTTCTCTCGACCTAACTCACTGTAGATGGCGGCGAGCAGCACGTGAACTGTCAGATGATCGGGGTTCTGATTGGCGAGTTTCTGCAACGCCGTGAGCGCCTCTGCTGAGCGCCCCAGCAGGCGATAGGCATGACCTAAGGACCATAAATAAGAGGGTGGATAGCGTGGGTTGAGACGCATGGCCTGTTCGACTAATCCGACTGCAGGCTCAGGCTGCCCGGCAAAGCAGAGCACGTCGGCGAGCGTCACATACGCGTCGGCATAGTTGGGATCGAGCGCAATGGCTTTTTCTGCTTCGGCACTCGCCTGTGTATGCTGTTTTTCTCCGAGGTAAGCCAGGGCCAGCGTTTCATGCGCGGCTGGCTGAGAATCATCCAGAGCCACAGCCTTTTGAGCGAAGGCGAAGAGCTGTTCTTGAGTCCGGAGATCCGACTGCCATTGATAGACTAAGTCTATCAGGAACGTTCGCCCTAAGAACGCGTAGGCGGTAGCGAACTGTGGGTCGAGGGCAGTGGCATGCTCGAACCTGTGGCGCGCTTGTTCATTAGCTTCCTGAGTGCGCTGCGCATACAACTCAAGCCCGCGTAAGTAGCAGTCATAAGCTTCAAGATTCGTCGTCGGCTGGCGACCAAGACGGTCTCGCTCAACTGTAGTCAGCTTTACTTTAAGGGCCGCCACGATTTGCTGCGTGACCTCGTCTTGCACGGCAAAAATGTCTTGTAGATCCCGGTCATAGCGCTCGGCCCAGACATGATACCCACTGCTCGCGTCGATGAGCTGCGCCGTAATCCGCACGCGATTCCCGGCTTTGCGAATACTGCCCTCCAAGACATAGCGCACCCCGAGTTCTTGGCCGACCTGCTCTACTTTCACCACTTTCCCTTTGTAGGTGAAGACCGAGTTGCGCGAGATGACAAAGAGACCCGAGACCTTAGAGAAGTCGGTAATGAGATCCTCAGTGATGCCGTCACTGAAGTACTCTTGCTCGGGATCGCTGCTCATATTGGTAAAAGGCAGCACGGCCAAAGACGGTTTATCAGGCAACGGTAGCGGCAGCGGGTTCTCACCAGGCTTGGCGAGAGCAGGGAGGTCAGTCTGTTCGCGCACGCGATAGACCCGAACCGGTTTGCTAATGTTCTTGACCGGTTGCTCACCCATATACTCATACGTCAGGGCAAGCTTGCTCTCGACCTGTTCATAGACACTCCCCGAGATGCAGATGCCCCCGCCGTCGGCTAACCCTTCCAAGCGGGCGGCGATATTGACCCCGTCACCATAGATGCGCTCGCCCTCGACGATGACATCACCGAGATTGATGCCGAGGCGAAACTCCATCCGTCGAGACGCGGGCAAGTCAGCATTCCGGGCTTGCAGGGCTTGTTGGATTTCCATCGCGCCCTGCACGGCATCGACCACACTGGCAAACTCGGCCAGCAGATTATCTCCAGGAGAATCAACCACACGACCATGGTACTGGCGAATGAGCGTTCCCATGACCTCGCGATAAGCAGTGAGCGTGCGAATCGTTGCCACCTCGTCCTCGCCCATCAGCCGGCTGTAGCCTTTGACGTCAGCGCTGAGGATGGCGGTGAGCTTGCGCTCGATTCTTCTTCCTTGAGGCGATTGTGCCGCAAACTCTTCATTGCTCATAAGGTTTAGAGATAGGCGAAAAGATAGCGAAAGGCAAGGCGGGTTTTTTCTTTTCCGCGTCGTTTATTCTTGCTCCAGCTCGTGTATTTTTACTCCGGTGAATCATTACCAGCCCTGACAAAATGGCTGTATCGCCGTCGAGTTGCCAGTTAGAATTGCCACATAATCGGCCTGCTCGCATCAGGGCTGAAGGAACAAAAGAGGCCGGTGGTAATGGTTAAGGAAAGATAGTGAGAGAGGGAAGGATCGTGCTCGGCGATTTTCGCGAGTGCCGCACGAATACCATTCGTGATATTTACGCGGGCGCGTTCGGTGTGAGAAACCGCCCGGCGAGAGTGCCCGCGCCATCCGACTCCGGCCGCCAGTTGTTGGGTGAGGAAAGCGATCTCCTCTTGCACTGTGGCTACACGGGCAAAGTCGTTCCCGGCTTGGGCTTCTTGCAGTTCCTCCTCAAGGTCTCTCAGCCGCCGCCGATAAGCAGTCCTCGCTTGCTGGTCAAGCACCTCGCCCGCATCAGCCTCGGCAGTAATGCGTAAACCCGTGTGCACTAAGTCCGCCAGGCTCTCGGAAGAAGAAGCAGGGAGCCCTTTGGCCGTGACAGCTACGAGATCAAAGACATGACACTCCTGGTGAGGACGTCGCAACAGGTGAGCGATATAGTGCAAGCCTCTAATATTTTTGACACGGAAAGGGGTTCCTTGATAAGCAATCACCCAGTAGTCGCCTTCGTGGCGGAAGAGTGAAGCTTGAGGCTTGAGATTGGCGGCTGGGGATGCGGCGTCCGGTGTCCGGTGTCCGGTGTCCGGCGTCAAAGAAGGAAGTATCGTGTCTTGTGGTTGTTGGCGTCCGGTTTCTGCACTTTGCACTTTAGACTGTAGACTTTGGCCTGCGGCCTGGATTCTTTCCTCCAATTTGCTCAAGCCGAATTCTCGGGCTGTCGTCAGTGCCTGGCTCAGGAAGTCCGCCGCACGTTCTGTATCACCTGGCTGACCGCACGCCAACAACATCAGTGCATACATATGTTGGGTAATAGCGACGAATGGGCGGGCGCCGAGCCTGGCGTTGACTCGTAAGGCGGTCTCGAAGTGAAGCCGGGCTTCCTCCCAGCGTCCCAGGGTCATCGCCAGGAGCCCTAAGAATCGCGCGGCAGAGCCCACGCACAGGATCGCTGGCCCGACCACGATGCAATGCTCGGCATAGGGCAGGAGCAGGCGGTACAACGTTGCGGCACGTGGTATATCACGGAGAAAGGCACAGATCATAGAGAGGTTGGCGATGGTGTTGAGCCAGTCTCTATCGCGTGGCAGGTTGGCAAAATCTTGTGCGGCAAAATGCTCGAATTCACGACGCGCGTCTTCTCGCTGCCCCGAGTCCGTATAAATCAGTGCCAGCACGCACCTCCAGGCAGGAATCGCGCGGTAGCGGTCCACAAACTCTTTGGTCTGGAGTTCGCTCGCTTGGAGTCCACGGCCGGCGCGAAATCCGATGATCTGGCCGGTGAAGTACTGTTCACCGTCCAGATCCTGCGCGCGTTGGCCGATGGTCCGCGCCTGTTGTGCCAACTGCTCAGCCTCAACAAAGCGTCCCGCCAAGCCGGCTCGCATCGCCTGCCAGGCCGCTAAGAACCACAAGTAAAAAGGCTGTCTGAGCCGCTCTGCTTGCCGTGCATAGACCGCGATCTCGCGATCCGCGGCCGGCAAATCGCCCAGTTCCACCAGGTCGGTGATGCGCCAAATATAGCCTCGCAGTACCATCTCCCGGTCGTTGGTCTCTTCCGCCAGCCGGATAATCTCGGTGGCGGAATCAAGACGGGCTTTGACATTTTCCGGTTCCCACAGCACTACACGCCTGCCGTTTAGAGTGTGCACGAGCGTCGCGGGATCACCGACCTGCCGAGCCATAGCCACTGCCTGCTGGCTGAGCCGTATGCGCCGTTCCTCGTCATCCGACCAATAGAGTTCCATGGCGAGACGGCTGAGTGCCCTGGCCCGTAGGGCACTATCTTTCTCCCCCAGCAGCCGTAGCGCGTTTTCCAGCAGATCAATGACGACCGGGTTGACCATCCCCGCCTGCAGCGCCGCGCCGGCAAAGCCAGTGTCCATGGCGAGGGCGGCGCGCGCGAGGAAGCGGCCGGAGCTTTCGGCTCCCTGCGTCGGTTCCAGAGTCTTCGCGAGAGTGGCCGCCTGCAAGAAAATCTCGCGGGCCTGCGGTATATCCCCGGCTTGCCGCCGGGCATTCCCCAGCGCCAGGAGCAGTTCACAATGGCGTTCTGTGTCCGGGTGCGACCGCGTCAAGGCCTGGAGCGCGCGTTCATAGTGAGCAGCGGCCTCTTCATAGGCCAGGATGGTGGTGGCGTGTTCAGCCGCCAGACAAGCATACTGGATCGCTTTTTCGGCATCGTTTTTATCGTGCCCGGCCAGCGAAAAGTGATAGGCGAGTTCCGCCAGCGTCTGCCCGGAAACTCGGCTGGCATACGGTTCGGCCTCTGCCCGATGCAGCGTCTCTAACGCCTCACCCACCTGACGATGGAGCCGTCCACGATGGGGCAGAGCAAGGTCTTCATATAAGGTCTCACGAATGAGCGCATGCGAGAAACTATAGGACTGCGGGGTGTGGCCTCCCTCTTCGACGAGGCGCGCGCTGACTGCTTCATCCAGGAGTTCCACCAGGCGTTCGCCGCGGAGAGTAGGCTCTGCGCCTGCCCAGACCGATTCCAGAACTCTAAGATTGAATTCCCGTCCGCTGACCGCCGCCAGGGATAACAGGTTGAGACAATCCGGCGACAGTCCCTGCAACCGCCGCGCAATCGACTCTCGCACCCGTTGCGGTAAGGGGATCGTCAAGGGAGACGGAGAGTCTCCAGCGCTGCGGTGTTTATCCGTTGCTACCTGTTGCACGACTTCCGTCACGAAGAACGGATTCCCCTCAGTTTCTTTATGGATCGCCGCCGTAAGAGGATCGGCAGGAGGGACACCAGTGCCCAGCTCGATCAGTTGCGCCACCTCCCTCTCAGTCAAACCACTCAAGGCAATACTCTGACTCCCGAGCACGCGAGAAAGCTCTCCGAGCGTCAGGGTGAACGGATGTTGGAGTCCGAGATTGAGATCCCGGTACGTGCCAATGATGAGGAGAGGGAGAGCGGGCAGTTCTCGTGCCACAAATTGCAACAACAATAAGGATGGCACGTCGGCCCAGTGCAAATCATCGAGCATCAGCACCAGCGGCTGAGCGGCAGCAACGTTTCTGAGAAAAACGGTAAAACTATCAAAAAAACGGAAGCGCGCAGACTTCGGCTCCAGCATCGGTGGCGGCGGGAGGTGAGGCAGTCGCTCTTGCACCTCGGGAATGACCTGCGCGATGTCGGCTGCCCGTACTCCCAGCCGTGCACGGAGGACTTCTGCGGAAGAGTCCTGCAGATAGGCGCGGACAATCTGCCTCCAGGGCCAGAAGGGTGGCGCACCTTCCCCCTCATAGCAACGGCCGACAAGCACCTGAGCGCCACTGCGACGCGCGAACAGGGCAAGTTCTTCAGCCGTGCGGGTCTTGCCAATACCAGGCTCACCGGCCAACAACACGAGCTGTCCCCGGCCCGTGCATGCCTCGCCTAAGGCCGCCCGCAGCACCGTCATTTCTTGCTCCCGTCCGACAAATACTTCCTTTAATGACCGACTCACCGCAGGGGGCGGCTGGTCGGACTGAGAGGGCGTAGAGGGGGATCCAAGCGTGGCCATAGATATTCCGTAAGCGACTCTTGATACGTAGAAAGAAATTCGCTGGCTGTCTAGAGGACCCCCAGAGGCAGGAATCGACAAAACTCGAGGCTGCGCGCTACCAGCGGTTGGCACGCTCATGTCAGCGAAGGGAATCCAGAGAATACGCGAGGTAGTAGGGAAGAAGTAGGGAAGGAAGCTGCGTTCGACCATGAATGCTGCTGTTGAAAAACTCCACGTGCCCCATCTCGCCGGGGGATAAATCCCCCGGCTACAGTCAACAGCCCCGCTGGGGCTGGGAGGGAGTGGACAAATTTTTTGTGGTTCGCTTTAGCGCCCCGCCAGTTGCTCTTGTAGTTGAGCGATGATCACTTCCGCCTGCAACTGCAACTGCCGCCCCTCGGCCTCGGGCAGTCGCCTTTTGCTCAGAAAGTGCTGTACCTTTTTCGTGAACTGCTTCAATGTTTTGATAGTCTGGCGCTCATTGCCCTTGCTCAGCTGGAGCTGCGCGTGCGCCAGAATGTCAGCCAGTGACGCCCTGACCTCAGGCGGGCAGATCTCACACGAGGCTACTAGGTCATGGAGGCGTGCCAGGTTGACCTTGTAGGCAAACTGACAACTGAAGGTGCATGAAGAGCCGGGCAGGCCGTTGCTGCTGCCCAGATCACAGTCCTCGAAGTCGTCTATGACCCCATTGCCGCACAGATTGATCGTACACATCGGTGTGCAGGAGCCGACCCCACCGATACTGATATCGTCGCCTGCGTCACACTCTTCGCCGGGGTCCACTATCCCATCACCACAACTGCTCCACCAAAGTGACGGCTTCCTCGGGCGAAATGCGCGCTCTGGCCGAGGAGGTTACTCCTGGCTCAGGCCGCGTCGCCATGGATGGTGCCCCGTCAGGGTTAAGCTTGGGTTGTCCGGGTGGACGGGGCAGCGCACAGGCGGAATTCAGGAACACCGCCAGGAGCAGACCGATACCAACTTGTTTCGGCAGAGTGTGGACTTGCATGGAGTTCCTCCCTTTTGCCGCCCGCCCCGAGTGTCTCCGTCTGGGGGCGGCTCTGTGTATTTGTCAGAGAGGCGTAACTTTGGAAGAAACAATGTGACTGCGGCGGGAAAGACACGAACAAAGGCAGCTAAATCCCTGTGACAACCGCTAATGAATTTTGACGAACGAAATCGGTAAGGCGTCTAAATCGAACCACACGAGAGTGGCACACTTTCTCAGGGACAGATGTAGGGGCAACCCCATGTGGTTGCCCGGGGGGAGGGCGGCCACGCGGGGCCGCCCCTACACACAGAGATACGAGACGGAGTGTACGAATATTCTGTGGTTTGATTTAGGGCCTATGACGCTGGGGGAAGCTCACGTAAGTAGGTCAAGATTTGCCGCACCTGCCCGGCGTTGAGGTCACCGGCGAAATGAGGCATCCCGACCCGGTTTTCCTTCAGCATATGCCGCATCCATACCTGAAGATGGTCGTCATTATGCGTCCGCATATAGGCCTCGTCAAAGACCGGAGGTTGCTCTCCTTGGCCGAGGGGTACCCCAAAGATTTCCTGGAACGCCAAAACCGCTGGATGGCCATTAGATCCATGACAGCTCGCACAGAACCGATCGTAGAGTTCGTAGCCCAGCGAGAGCACCTGCACGAAAGCAACGACCGCGCGCACCTCTTTCTCACTCAGCACATCTTTGGTCCCAGGCATGCTGCCCTTCCCTTCTGTAATGACGTGGAACAACTCTTCAGCGTTGACCTGGCTCTGGTACGCGGGGGCACTAAGTTCACGCGGCGGAGTTGGCTAGGCTGCAGCCATGGGCCCATCTCCGCGACCATAGACGCCATGGCAAGAAACACAGAGAGAGTCGTACACATCTTCTCCAGCGTGGACTTGCTCCCAGTCAATCGTAGGCAAGCACCGGAGATGGCTTATCAGAGCGGCTACTTCGGTCTGGGTACTGACGACATCTGCAGGAGCAAAAGGCATCGGCAAATTCTTGCCTAAGAGAATCCGGGCCACCAGTTCGGCTTCGGTATTTTGCGTAAACAATTCCGTGCGTCGTAGAGAAGGCGGCTTGATCTCCAGCAGCTGCGCGACCGGTCCATTGCCTCTGCCCTCCCAACCGTGACAGCCCGCACAATGGCGAATATACAGCACCTCCCCCTGTGTGAACCTCTGCAACGGTGCAGCCGCGGGGTTCACGGTTGCTTGACTAGCAGGCGGTATGGTCGGTCTGACCTCTGGAGGCGAGGGAGGCAGTCCGCGCGCACACCCGGCCACAAGTCCCAACACCACAACAACACGCCACATAAATCCTCCTCTCATCGGCGGCAAACAATTTACTCGCTCTTCGCGAATTATTTTTCCTGAATGGATTCCAGGTAATACACCAGCGAGAGAATCCGCCCTCTGACTCCCATCTGATATGTTTCGCTGGCGCCCTTTTCGAGACGAAAACGCTCTCCCCAGATGGGCATCTCGCGGGTTCCATGCCCTCTAATGGGCGCCTCATCAGCCCCGCTAATCTTCTCGTAGGTGCGCCAAAAGAGAAACACACCTCCGTGATTGTTACTCAGTTGCGTAAGATCCGCTGGTTTGACATTCAACGCACTCGCTGACGGACCATTGCCTTTCGCCTCAACTCCATGGCAAGTAGCGCAGGACCGTTGAAACTCCCGCTTTCCCGCGTCTATGACGTCTTGCTCTTGCGCCAGACTCCTGTTTCCTCCGGTCCACAACAAGGCCATGACTAATACACTCCCAAGCGTCCAAGCTTGGAGACTTGACCACCCCATCGCCATGCTGTCCTCCCTTCTTGTTCTCAACATAAGACGCGCCTTGTTCAGCCGCGCTGCAATCCGCGTACGTACTCAACAATCTTGTGAATAGTTTCGCGATTCTGAAACATCAGGCCCCAGACCGGCATCGCGCGGGGGCCGTGGGCTATGACATCACGGGTGCCGTCGATGAACTCACTTACCATTGCCTCCGGGAAAACTCCATTGTTCTTTTGAGTGAGGCCGGTCAAATCGGGCGGTGGGGTGCGCAAGGCGGCACCGACCATACCGTCGCCCCGGCCCGTGTCTCCGTGACAGGAGGCACAGTGGGTATGATAGAGGGCTGCGCCAGTCACCGTACTACCATTCCCTTCAGCCCACACTCCTTGTGCACCGAAGGCTAGACATAACGCCGACAGAACCAGGCTTAAGTTTTTCATTAGCATTGAATTATCCATTATCTCTCCGTGCATGAGGTGAGTTCACGAGCCAGCTCGACGTGGGAGATTTGTCCGGCTTGAGAAAGCAAGGGTAATGCCACGAAACACTTTCATCAGATTCCCTTATCTGCGGCAATCGGCACTCACTGAGCCTCATGGATTCTTACTTTTGAGAACAAGAAAGAAACAGATGCCCTCGTTCCCAGGCTCTGCCTGGAAACGCAACCCTCAGATGCGGCAGAGCCACAATCACATGCCATGCCCAGGTAGAGCCTGGGCATGAGCAAACAAGTTGCCGCCCTCGTTCCCAGGCTCTGCCTGGGAACGCGATCCCCAGGTGTGGCAGAGTCACATCCTCACGCCGTACCCAGACAGAGCCTAGGCATGAGCAAAATTCTGGCACTACTTTTGCCAATCAGTGCTAGGGTTTTCTGCCAATAGAGTATACAAGAAACACAGGAGGGCTCCCGTGCGCATGAAATGGAGTCAAATTTTATTGTTCATAGCAATTTTTCTCGTGCACCGGCCTGGGCCGAGTGCCGCACAAGAGGCCTGGCGCGGGGCAGCGTTGTTTCATCAATACTGCGCCAGTTGCCACGGGGAGAAAGGCACAGGCAACGGACCGGTGGCTGCTTATCTCAACGTCCACCCTGCCGATCTCACGCGGATCGCGGAGCGCAGCGACGGTACCTTTCCCCGAGACCAGGTCACCCGCATTATCGCGGGAGAAGAAAACCCACCCGGACACGGCACGCGCACCATGCCGGTGTGGGG
>JACQEL010000242.1 GCA_016200595.1 Deltaproteobacteria bacterium | reverse complement strand
TATTTCCATACCGGCCGCACCACTCTGCCGAACGTGACGCCAGATGTGAGTAAGGGTAAATTGCTGCTCTATCTGCACGGTGCCGGCGGGAACGGCCACTTCGCGCACCAGATGCTCGATCTCCTCTCGGCCAAGCACAGTCCGCTGTCCCTCGATTATCCGGGACACGGACGTTCTAGCGGGACCGAAAGCCTCAAGAGCATTCCCGCCTATAGCGATTTCCTCTATGCTTTCTGGAAAAAGCTGGGAGTGCGCCCTGCCGTACTGATCGGACACTCAATGGGTGGCGCCATCGCTATGGATCTTGCCCTACGGCGCCCGGAGATGGTTGACAGCCTGATCCTCACCTGTACGGCAGCCAAATTCAATATTCCGGACGATCGCGCCAATGTCTGGAAACAAGTCATGCAGGGCCGCATGGGTCAGCCGTTTACCAAGGATTCTTGCTCGCCAGCGACGCCCATGCCTATCGTCCAGGAAGGCTGGATGGAGCAGATCAAGACCGATCCGCGCGTGCGTTACTTCGATCTGGTTGCTTGTCAGCAGGTCGATCTCACTTCTAAACTCGGCGAGATCCGCAAACCCACGCTGGTCCTAGCTGGGCAAGATGATATGACCACGACGGTGGCGGAGAGCGAACTGTTGCGCGATCGTATTGCCGGCGCCAAACTCACTGTCGTGCCGCAAGCCGGGCACTGGTTGCCGCTCGAGAAACCGCAAGAGACGTGTGACGCCATTGTCGCGTTTTTGAGCTAAAGGGGACACTATGAGTATTACAGGAAAAGCCGCGATTGCCGGGGTCTACGAGCACCCCCTGCGCTTGGCGCCTCATAAGACCCAGTATCAGATCATGGCCGAGAGTGCCCGAGGCGCACTAGAAGATGCCGGGCTCACCCTCAAAGATGTCGATGGGCTCTTCACCTCTGGTGTGGGAGGAATGGGGATCGTCTCTCTGGCTGAACACCTCAATCTGTATCCCGATTATCTCGATTCCAACTCGATTGGTGGTTCTTCGTTTGTCTCCCACACTGGGCATGCGGCTGCCGCTATTGCCGCTGGCTATTGCAATGTCGCGTTGATCCTCTACGGCAGCACCTGGTCCTCAGACCGTTTTGCCATTGGCACCGGTGGTGGAGGAGGTTCTGATCCGCCGGAACACTTTGAGAGTACCTACGGTCCCACAACTGTGGGTGACTACGCCTTGGTGGCGCAACGCCACATGCATGAATTCGGTACCACCGGCGCGCAACTCGCCGAAATTGCTGTCACTATGCGTAAGCACGCCTCCCTTAATCCGTTAGCCAAGTTCCGTGACCCGATTACGGTCGAGGACGTGCTCGCTTCCCGCGTTGTTTCCTCTCCGCTCCATCTCTTGGACTGCTGTATGATCTCTGATGGTGGAGGCGCAATTGTCGTGACTTCAGCCGAGCGGGCCCGCGACCTGAAAAAGAAACCCGTCTCTATCCTCAGCGCAGCTGAGACCTGCTATCACACCAGCGCTGGGATGCGTGATCTCACTAATGCTGCGGCGAAACAGTCGGGGCCTAAAGCCTTAGCCCGAGCAGGGCTTGCGCACAAAGACATCGACATGGCGATGATCTACGACTCATTTACCATCACCGTATGCGTCACCCTGGAAAGCCTGGGGTTCTGCAAGAAAGGTGAGGGTGGCTCATTCGTGCAGAATGGCCGTATCGGTTTGGGCGGAGAGTTGCCGATCAACACTGATGGTGGTGGCTTATCGTCCAACCATCCGGGTATGCGTGGTATCTTCCTGGTCATTGAGGCAACTAAGCAGTTGCGTGGTGAGTGTGGCGACCGACAAGTGAAAGATTGCCAATTAGCCCTGTGTCATGGGACCGGAGGCACGTTGGGACTCAGACACAGCGGCGCGACATTGGTGCTGGGAGTATAAAACGTAATAAATAAAACGTAATGCGTAAAACGTAATTAAGAACCAGGAATTCTCTTTTTTTACGTTTCACGTTTTACGCTTCTCTGGAGTAAGGCAATGGCTGAAGAGAAAAAATATAAGAAACCAATTCCCCGCGTCGATGAAGAATCCCGGCCGTTTTGGGAGGCCTGTGCTCGGCACGAGTTGTACGTCCAGAAATGTCGGAGTTGTGGCAAGGTCTTTTACTATGCACGCTCATTCTGTCCGGAAGATCTGTCGCAAGATCTCGAATGGGTCAAGTGCAGCGGCAAGGGAAAGGTCTACACATTCACGGTGACACGACAGAACCAGGGTGCTGGGTTTCGTGACAATCTGCCTTACGTCATGGCCTACGTCGAACTTGACGAGGGCGTACGTATGTTGACCAATATCGTGGACTGCAAGCCTGAGGAGGTGAAGATTGGCATGCCGGTGGAGGTCACGTTCGAGGATGCCACGCCGGAGATTTCTATTCCCTTGTTCCGCCCGGCAGGGAAGTGAAGACAGATAGTCTTCCGGCTTCTTTACGAAAAGACTAAATCAGACCACACAACATTCGTACACTCTCGCACTCACCGTTCGTAGGGGCGAGGCATGCCTCGCCCCTACAAGATCGGGTTCTCCCGTATCTTGGACTGTGCTTCCACACATGCGAGGGTGCCAATCTCATGTGGTTTGATTTAGACAGTCTTGAGGTTCAGGTAAAAACAGTCATGAACGATATTGCGAGGATAGCTGCCGCGACGACCACCGGATCATCAACTTTAGGAGCAGCGAACTCCCTAGCCGTAGGGGATGTCGGCTTTTTCTTTATAGAAACTGCGGTAGCCATTGGACTGGGGGGATTTCTTTTCTGGGGAGGTATGGTGGGGTTAGGTGGGTACGGTGTTTTTCGCTTCTTTCGCGGCGCCTTCGGCAATAACTCATAATACGCAGGCGCTTAGTCTCTTACACATTGCCAGAACCGCTCGGTTCTGGCACCATAACCCGGACATTGACCACTAAAAGCTGAGCCGTGCGCCGGCTATTTAGGATACTCTATGGCACGCATCCTTGATCTGCACCTCCATTCTGAAGCGTCGGACGATAGCCGCGCACCAGTCGAGGCCTACCTGAAATGGCTGGCTCGCAAGCGCGACGAGCGCCCTCTCGAGGGACTCGTGCTAACTGAACACCGACAGTTCAACAAGGCCGGCGATTATCGTGACCTGGAGGATAAGTACGGCCTGCTCATCCTTAAAGCCTCCGAAGTCGAAACGGATTATGGTCATATGTTGGTGTACGGCGTCAATGACGACATTCTCGGCCGTTTCGACTTCAAAAACGTGCGTCTTGCTGCTCAGGAAGTTATTAGTGAGGTCGCACGTTTGGGTGGCATTGCCATGCCCTGCCATCCCGGTCGGCCCACTATTGGGCTGATCGAGCACTATCAAAAGAAACCGCCCCTGGAAGGTGTCGCGGGCGTCGAGGCGCTGAACGGCGGCAGTAAAAAAGGTGAGAACGAGCGAGTCGCCGGTCTCGTGCAAGCCTACGGTTACCATGCCTTTGGTGGCAGCGACTCTCACTTGGTGAGCTTTGTCGGTCTCTGTGCCACCGAGTTTGACCGTGACATTAAAACCATCGAGGATCTGGTGGATGTCCTGCGCACCGGCGGATATCGTCCGCTGGATTTCCGTGTACAACGACCCCAGACTCCGATTGCTCCTGAGGTGCCCCACAATGGCTCTGGAATTTGATCGCTCAATTATCGGACAGATTTTCGACGAAACTTCTTTCCCTCCGGTCACCAAAGAAGAGATTCTCGAGTTCGCCGCGGCTTTGGGGGAAAAAAATCCGCTCTATACCGATGAGACCGCGGCGGCCAAGGGACCCTATGGCGGCCTGATTGCTCCGCCGACCCTAGTCACGAAGCTCCGGGCCAAGAAATTTACCCCGGAACACCTGCCGAAATTTGGCAAGGTCGGTTTCGATGGTGGCCGCGACTTGGAAATTTATGCGCCAGTACGACCAGGTGACGCGCTGAAGATGGCCAGTACGATTCACGATATCTATGAGAAAACTGGACGCTCGGGGTCCATGTACTTCATCGTCATCCGCAATGAGATCACCAACCAGAAGGGTGAGAAGGTGGCGGTGATCGACCATAGGATTATGCAGCGATGAGTATTATGTATTTTGAAGATGTTGAAGAAGGCGACGAACTGCCTGGTCTCGACTTATTTCTCAGCAAAGATCAGGTGCGGCAGTACGCCAAGACCGCAGGGATGTACGTTCCGCGCTTTACTGACGATGAGGGAGCGCGGGCAGAGGGGTTGCCTGGCATGATCGC
>JACQEL010000112.1 GCA_016200595.1 Deltaproteobacteria bacterium | reverse complement strand
GGAGGCAGCAAATTCTGGTAGACGGTCGTGCCAGTCATCGTACTGCACGCTGCCGTACCCCCCCAGGGTCAAGCCGGTGTCACCGAGGCGGAGGCCATGTCCGAGATGATACTCCCACTGCCCTCCCGGCGGAGAAAGCTCCTGGGCGCGCGACGACTGGGCAGAAAAATGAAGAACGGTCACAGCGACGAGCAGAACGCCGAGATAACGTACTGACACTCTAAATCCTTGTCGGCAGGCAGCATCTGCGATTGCCTTGCCCCCTGCTGGTCGCAGGACCGCGCGCACTATATATCTGTTTTCTGGTGGAAGCCAGAAGGACCCGCGCATGTCTCACAAATAGTATGTTCGCTTTGTGGCTTCCCGCACCCTTATGACGATCCGGCGTACCTTACTGTTCTCCTTTCTGGCTATCAGTCTGCTCCCGACGGTGGCGCTGACCTTTCTCTCTTTTATCCAAGCCCGTGGGACACTGGAAGCCGAAATTGCCCGCAACCTCCTCTTCCAGGCCTCCACCGCCATGACGCAAATCGACGGGATGCTCTTTGAGCGCCTGGCCAACGTCCGGACCTGGACCGGGCTCGAAGTTATGCAGGAGATCCGTATTGGCGACGTCGACAAACGGCTCTCGCATATGCTGGCGGACCTGAAGGCCGGACATGAAGTCTATGACCTCCTCTTTTGTACGACCGCCGATGGCAAAGTCGTCGCCGCCAGCGACCAGTATATGCTTGGCCAGCAGATCCCGGCTTCCTCCACCTGGCTCGCGGCTTCTTTTTCTGGCGAAAATATTGCTCTCGCGCCCCTCGCCTTTTCTCCGGCGGCCCAGAAGGCAGCTCTGAGCATTCGCGCCCCAATTGCCGATGCGTTCCAGGCCGGGAACTCGCTGGGGACGTTGTATGCTTTTTTTGACTGGGGAGAAATATTCCGTATTCTGGATCAGACGGCGCAAGACGCCGCCGCCGAGGGCAAAGGGCGCATGGCGCTCCTGCTCGACCACGAGGGACGGATTGTGGCCGCCTCTTCTCGTCTGCGCCGGCGTGGCTTGCTGCTCAGTTCCGCGCTCGCCGCCTGGCAACCTGCAGGGCAAATCCAGAACGGTATCTTCACCATCGATGGACAGCCGCTCGGGACGTCAGAGGTTCTTGTCGGGTATGCCCACTCTACCGGATACCAACACTTTCAGGGGTTCGGCTGGTCTACCCTGGTAGTCCAACCGACGCCCCAGGCCTTTTTACCGATTCAGCGCATGGGGTTCTCTTTTTTGCTGTTGCTGATTCTCACCGGGGTGATTGCCGTTGGTGCGTCTCTCTTTATTGCCGCACGGCTGGCACAGCCTATCCTGAGCTTGGCGGATTTTACCCGCCACTTCGCGAGCCGGGGAGCGTCGGCTGCTCCACCGACTCCTGGAAACGGAGAAATAGGAGAGCTGACCGCGGCATTCGTACACATGATCCACGACCTCGAACATTCTCGGGAGGATCTCATCCGCGCGGCAAAACTGGCGGTCGTCGGCGAGATGGCTGCGGCCATGGCCCACGAAGTGCGCACTCCCCTGGGCATCCTGCGCTCCTCGGCCCAGATGTTACAACGGGAACCGCAGCTGAGTGCTGAAGGTCAAGAAATGGCCGGCTTTGTTCTGAGTGAAACCGACCGTCTCAATCGGCTGATCTCCGCGCTGTTAGATCTCGCCCGCCCACGCCCGCCACTGTTTGAACCTCAGGATGTCCATGCCATTATCCAACGCGCCATCGATCTCTTGGCATCGCGGGCCGCGCGCCAACGGGTGCGCATCGTGGCAGAGTTGCACGCCTCGCCCTCCACGTTGCCCTGCGACGGGGAACTCCTGGTGCAAGTCTTTCTGAACCTTTTGCTGAATGCTTTACAGCTGCTGCCGGCAGAAGGCGAGGTTGTCGTGCGAACGCGCACTGCAGCCAACCAGTTGGTGGTTGAAGTAGCCGACAATGGTCCCGGTATCCCCCCAGCGAACCGTCAGCGCGTGTTTGACCCGTTCTTTACCACACGCGAAAGAGGGGTCGGCTTAGGGTTGACCGTGGTGCAACAGATCGTGGGAAGTCATGGGGGCAATATCACAGTCCACGAGAGCGCCAGCGGGGGTGCCTGTTTCCGTTTTTTCCTGCCTTACTTTGGGAGTGCCGAGGCTCATGACTTCTCAACGCAGCTTGACCGTTGATCCTGGTAGACACGGTACTACGCTGAGGGTGCCAATGTGGAGCGTGTCGCTTTAGTATACCGTTTCTTTTTATTCACTTTTTGTTCCGCTCGGCTTTCCTCAACAAAGGGGGCCGTGAGGAGGAGAGGGAGAACCGTGAGCGACGCCAGCAGCACCGTGCCCACCGCCAGGGTGAGGAGCAGTCCCATACTAAAGATGCCATAGTGTCGGGCTACCAAGAGGCTGCCAAATCCTGCCATAGAGTCGAGAGAGTATAAAGTAATGGCTTGTCCCGTGCTCTTGCCGATCAGCAGCCATCCCGGACATGCGTCCTCACGGGCACGGCGGATGAAGTTGATCCCGCCATCGACTCCAATGCCGATGATGAGCGGAACCACCACGAGATTGGCCAAATTGAACTGTAGGCCGAACAGCCACATCAGTCCTCCCGTCCATAGTAGGCCACACCCCACCGGTAGCAGTGCCCGTAGGGTATCGCCTACTCGTCGCAGAGCCAGGAAGGTCACCAGAAGGATGGCGAGAGCGGCGTAGAGCCCCCCTTTGACGTATCCATCTTTGATGGCGCGAATCGATTCGTAGCCAATCACGGGGTTACCAGTGACCTCCGGATCAACTTGCCGCAACTGGCTGACAAATTCACGTAAGGGCTCACCGTCCCATATGTTCTGACGTGGGTAGATCTGGAGCAGAAATTGTTGCCCGTCCGTACTCACGAACCGGGTACGCAACTGCGCTGGCACATCGGCCAGGGTAATCGGGCCCGGCGGGTTGAGGTTGCCCTGCAACAACGACCACTTGGTCGCAAAATCTTGCAAGAGAGAGTGCTGCAGACGCTCGAGTGCGGAGGCTGCCTGTGTGCCTGGCAGGGCAGTTAAGCGGGTCAGCACCCGCGCCAGCAGCGTCCGCACTACGGCGAGTTCCTGTTCTACCGGTTTTCTCTGCACATCCAGTGTGTCAGTGTCTCCCTGCAGTTTGAACCGCATGCCCTCCAAGGAACGGCGCAAATCCTCAATGTCGATAGGCACCGGCGGGGCTAGCGTCGTTGGTAATCCCGCAAAGAGTGGGGTCAGCGCACGCACGAGCGTGAGGCGCTCTTCTTGGTGGGCGGGCACGAGCGAGGTGACCGTCTCCACTTGCTCCACGCTCGGCAATGCGGCGAAGCGAGACGCTTTCTGTGCCGCCGCGGTCAGAGACGGTGCAGTCGCCAGGGCGAACCAGGACGAGCGCCCGGCGCTGGCGAGCAGACGCAGCTCCCACGAGACGGACTCCGTTCCGCGCGCCTGTAGATGAAGCAGGTTATAGTCAAACCTGAGCGTCGGTAAGACCAAGAGGCAGAGGAGGCTCACTATTGTCGCCATGATCAACACCGGTCGCCGATACCGACAGATTCCCTGCCCCCAGCGCGCGAAGCTCCGCGCGACCAGGGTCTCTCGCCGCACCGACCTCCGCCAGGGTCGTTTCTGCTCAGTCAGTACCAGCAAGGCATGGAGCACCGTGAGCGCGGCGAGTAAGAGTAAAAGTACACCAGTGCCGGCCACGAAACCTAATTCCTGCACCCCACGAAAGTCAGCCAACGTCATGGAGTAGAACGCCAGCGCAGTCGTTCCCGCACCAGCCAATAGGCTTGGGGTCGTGCTGGCGAAGGTGGTCTGGAACGCCAAGAGGAAAGGCTTCCCCAGATCTCGTTCCTCCTCGTAGCGGGTGACGAGGTAGACCCCATAGGCGTCACACAGACCGATCAGGATGGGCGCCACAAAAACAGAGAGGACCGATACGTGACCAACTGTCAGGGTCAGCAGTCCCATGGTCCAGGTTAAGCCAACGATCACAGTAAGTGCGATAAGCAACGGGCGGCGGAGACTCCAGAAGAACAGCGTGTACAAAAGCGTCACACCGAGCAGAGACAGCATCGTGGCCACCCCGGTATCCGCCTGAGCGGCCAGCATTTCGTCATTGCCGAGGGCTGTATCTCCCGTGACCCCGGCTCGCACCTGGGGGAAGGAATTCCTGAGCGTCGCGATATGGGCGCGAAGCGCGGCAATGGTGTCCTGTTCGTCATTAAAGTCGCTGCCATTTTCCTGGGGTGCTACCAAGAGGTAGACGAAGCGTTGGTCGTCAGAAACCAGGAACCCATCGTTGGTCAGTTCGTCGCCGCCCAAAAATTCGGCCCAGGGAGAGCGAGACTGCGTTGCGCCAGCACCTAACGCCAGATCCATCTGGGTCAGCAGGGTGTGCAAGAACGCGAGGCTGAGCGGGATTTTCTCCGTCGAGGCTGCAGGCTCCTCCAGGCCAAGCCATTCTCCAGCTAGATGGGAGACCATCGCCGTACCGATTTTGTGGTTGATAGCCGCCAGCAGCGTGCTCAGGCCCGGCCTGGTGGCTAACGCCCGGATTACCTCTTCAGCGTCTGCGACGTTTTCGTGCAGGGTACGTAGGTCTGTGGCTGAGAGAAGCAGGAGCTTTTTCCCGTCGAGCGATGACGTATCAATCTGGTAGAACACCTCTTGCACATGCGCGGTATCTGCTTGTAGCTCCTCTCCCAGGCGACGCACGAAGGCCTTGGTACCCTCCAGGTCCGGGCTTTCGGCAACGACCACCAATTGGTCAAGCCCGTGAAAAGCGTCGGCATAGGCTTTATCGAGTTGCAGGTAGCGTTTATGGGATGAAACAAGTTCATTACGATCAGTAATGAACTGCAAGTGACGTGAGGTGTACCACAGAGACAACACGCTGAGGGCCAACCCCAGCACCACAACCGTTTTGGCAGCAGTCACCATCATCT
>JACQEL010000241.1 GCA_016200595.1 Deltaproteobacteria bacterium | reverse complement strand
ACCGAGGAGTCCACATTTTACGTTTTATTCTTTACGTTTCACGTTTCCCCTTTCCCGCACAACCAAGACGAATTGTATGATTGTTCCTCTACTCAGAACGACAGAGCCAGCCTGCCAGCGACATCTGCAAAAGCTACTCGCTCGCGGAGAGAGCGGCAGCGCGCAGGTCGAAGACGCAGTCCGCTCAATCCTACGAGCAGTCAGAAGCAAGGGCGATCGGGCGCTCTTCGCCTATACGCAGCAATTCGATGGCGTGCGGCTCACGCCGGAGACCTGCGCCATTTCGCCGTCGCAGATGGCTGCGGCGTTGGCCGCGCTGCCGAAGTCCGAGCGCAACGCGCTCCAAGCCGCGGCACGACGCATTACGGTTTTTCACCAGAAACAGCGTCAGCAATCGTGGTCTTATCAAGATTCACTTGGAGTGACTCTCGGACAACGAATTGCGCCGCTGCAACGAGTCGGGGTCTATGTACCGGGAGGGAAGGCAGTCTACCCCTCATCCGTGCTGATGAACGTGATCCCGGCGAAAGTTGCTGGCGTCAAGGAAGTTGTCATCGTTTCGCCACCATCACCTCAAGGAGACCACCCGGGGATCTTGGCTGCCGCCTGTCTTACTGGCGCAGATGCGTTTTTTCGTGTCGGTGGCGCCCAAGCGGTGGCGGCGCTCGCGTACGGCACACAAACGGTGCCGCGGGTCGATAAGATTGTTGGCCCTGGCAACATTTATGTCGCCACGGCGAAGCGCTTGGTGTTCGGTCAGGTCGATATCGACATGGTGGCCGGACCGAGCGAAGTGCTGGTCATTGCCGACGATAGTGCTTCTCCTACCTATGTGGCGGCCGACATGCTTTCCCAGGCCGAACATGACGAACTGGCTGCTCCGCTGTGCCTAACCGCCTCGCCGCAAATAGCCGATGCCGTCGTGCATGCCCTGGCCGAGCAACTTGTCTCGCTCAAGCGTCGTGCCATAGCTACAGCGTCTCTCCGACGTCATGGGGCGGTGATCTTGGCCCGTGACCGGCAAGAGATCGTTGATCTCGCCAACGCCATCGCTCCTGAACACTTGGAGTTGGCGGTCAAGAATCCACGCTCGTGGCTCAAAGACATTCATCACACCGGTGCTATTTTTTTAGGGCACCTCTCGACCGAGCCGTTTGGCGATTATATCGCCGGGCCTAACCATGTCCTCCCGACGGGCGGGACTGCCCGGTTTTCCTCACCGTTGGGTGTATATGATTTCCTCAAGCGCACCAACTTCATTCAAGCCTCGTCCCGCGCGCTGGCAACTCTTGGTCCCCAGGTCATCTGTCTGGCGGAGATGGAGGGACTTGAGGCGCACGCACGCGCAGTGCAGTATCGCTTGAACCCTCACGTACGTCTTTCCTACGACTCTCAGGTAAGGAAAGTGCTGTGATCTTTTACTATTCGCGGACGGAGTATGAAGGGCCATGCCACAGGCGTTTCATGGCATTAAATGAAAGACATAGTGGAGTGAGAGCTGAGTGATGGGAGAGCTGCCCGGATAATATCTTAAAAGATTCATCGCGGGACTAATAATGACTGACGAAGCCCAGCGACCAAGCAAAGCAGTCCAACGATTTGTAAAATATGATATATCCCATTGTGATCAAATTCCCAAATGAATTTGATAGAAATTGTTTCGATTGATTGTAAGATAGCGGCTATAATGCTAATAAATATCCCCAAAGTGATAAATTTTGCTCCCAACAATTTTCCATTTATTGCCAACCACAGATACACACTAAGGGCAAAAAGAAGTACAAGAGTCGCGTATACGATAAAGATAAAAAAATTCCCAGAATATAAATGAGTAAATATATAGAATCCTACTCCGACTGTGAGCATTATGGGTAGAAATTGGCGTGCTATAATGTAACCCTGCAGATCATATACACCACCGACTGCAAATAAAGCTACCGTGAGACCTAGTATTAGGAAAAGTGCCTGCCAAATTAGGTATTTTATTGAGGGAGATAACGCAAACCCATGTACTACCGCACCTAAGGTGCTAGAAAGCGCAATAAATCCAAATATCAATATCCAAATTTTCCTTTTCCAAAGCTCTTGAGTTTCAAAGCTATATAGGTAGAAGGCACAACTAAGTGCCAGTAAAGCTAGGATGGCATCAGTAGAAGCCGTAGTTCTCTCGGTCGGAATATCAGTAAACTTCACTTTTCTATCTCCCACGCTAAAATAGTTACGCCAAGGGTCATAATCTGTCGTAATCCATATAGCCTCTAATGCTCCGTTGAAAAGGCCTCTATGGTGCTTACATTCTCCAAATCAGACATAGGAACCGACACGATCAGACCACGCGGCCCATGAGCACATCTCCCAAAGCGATTGCTCAGATTGCTGTAGCGTTAGGGCAGGCAGCTCTGACGGGTGCGATTTCGCCCTGATGTACTTTTTAAGCCGCATAGCGCAGGACCTTCGACCAAAAACTCTCCCACTGCTGGGATAACCGGATCGCCCGCAGTTGCAAAATGGGAGCCCCCGAGGCGCGCTTCCAGCGCATCCCGCTGCGGCAGAAGCGGGCTTTAATCAGTTCTTTACACCCCGCCTCGGTCACCCCACTGCCAAGCGGCAAGCCGGCAGCACGAAAGTCGGCATACTGCATCAACTCGACATGCTGACGGAAGTAGTTGAACTCAGTATCGAGCGTGCGCTGAGCAGAGGCCGACAAGTCAGCCCGGTTGCGGGAGTAGAGCAAGGAGCGCAATAGACTCCCTACCCCGCCGTCTTCGCCCCGCAGTGTGGTGCGCCAGCGCTCAGAGTATTGCGCGGCCTCGCTGCCCGGCCCGAAGATGGCCTCCGCGGCCGTGTGGAGGTGAGTAGCGGCATGCTAGAAATCCAGCACCCAGACCGCCTCGGGGTAGTGAGTGGCGAAGAACTCCCCATTCCACGGCGCCCCATCTCCTAGACAGACATGCCGGGCGTCGGGATAGCGGGCGGTGACCCGGTCTACGTGCGTGGTGAACCGCTGCGCGAAGGTGGCCTTGCCCGCCTCCGGCATGGTACCGAGATACTCCGTGTGCACCCGCTCGCCGGTCTGATCGTACAGGGCGATGGTGCCGCACATGGCTTCCTTGTAGGCTTCACTCACCAAGGGCATAGTCGTGCCATCTACGCCTGTAGCGATGATCGCCACGGGGGCGGGCTCCACCGCCGCTTGGAGGTGCCAGGCGGCGTGTTTCTCTACCGCAATCTGCCCGACCTGTTGGGCCAGATGGTGCAAGTAAGTGGCTGAGAGTGATACTCCATGACTCTTGGCCAAGTCCTGGGCGACTTCGCCCGCCGGGGCACTGGCCAGCTTGAAGCTCACGACTTCGGCCAGTAAGGGCGTGGCCGCCCCAAAGCCCAACTGGCAGTGGATGTCCAGGGGGCACAGCGTCGCCCCGCCCGCACTGGTCTGATACAGAGGCCGGGCGAGGACGACCTCGCCGTAGAGAGTCTGGTAGTGGCCCAGTGAGGCTTCCTTGCGATAGTAGGTCTGCCCCTGCCATTGCAGTGTCGGAGTATCCTCGACTTTGCGGCGCAGCAGTTGCCCGGTCAACTCTTGCCCGATGAGCTTGAGCAACTCACGCACCTGCACCTCGCCCTCGTAGAACGACCCCTGCTGGATCGCGTCCCAGTTCAGGCCCTGGATGGTAATGGTCAACCCGTTTGTCCCTCCGTTGGTATTTATGCTAGCTTTCATCCCGGCCCTCCCTTGGTGTCTGGTCGCCACCACACACCGGTCTGTAATTCGTGCGGAGGGCCGATTTTACGGCTTTTGCTCTACTTCTCGCTACATCAGGACAAAATTACACCCGCTCTGCCCCTCTATACTACTCAATGCTCGGCACGCCGTTACTTCCTGGCACAGTTGTTCATCTCTCTGGTGCTGCGGCAATTCTTTCGCACCGACTACTGGGGCATTGTGCAGCTTCTGGTGGATTGAGCGGATCTGCGAGCGACCATAGGCTTGGTCCGGGGGCCGCACCCCTTGACCCTCTGCTACGCCTAGCGCCGATTACTGCACCACCGCGCCTTTTACGACCTGCAGCAGCAGGTGTTCCAGCGGGCCCCGAGTGGGGGACCGGTGCCAGCGCGTCCCACGGGCATTATCGATGGGCCCGGGCTGGAAACCTGCCATGTCAGTGGCTACTACGTGGACCGCAAGGGCTACCGCCGCTTCCAGCGGCGCCGCTGACCCAAAGTGACCGTGGTCGGTGAGGCCCAGACCGACTTGATCCGTGGGGCCACGATCAGTTGGGGCTCGTCGCAGGACTCGCCGCAGTTGCCTGCCACTATACGGCAAGCGGCAACGCAACCTCATTGAGACCAGCTCCTGGGCGATACGGTCTATGGCGCCGAGCATAATCATCAGCCGTGTCGAGAAGAGTTGGGCATTCGCGTGACTGTAATTCCCCTCAACCCTCGTCGGTGCGGTCCGCGGTGGCCCCAGACGCGGTATCGCCGCCAGATGAAGCGGCGGTTCTTCAAGCGGGTCTACCGCTACCGGTGGCAAGTCGAGAGTCTGATCTCGCGGCACAAGCGAGTACTGGCAGCCGCAGTGCGAGCGCGCAAATGGAGCGCCCAAAAACAGGAATGCCTCGTGCGGATTCTCACCCATAAGAATCAACATTTGGGTAGGAAAATACGACGACCGGTTCACCAGACGTAACCCATAGATACTCGAAATATCCAGTAAAAATAGACGCTATGTCTTGAGCAGCAGCTCCTTTCGTATCACTAGCTACCTTGTGGTAAGAATCTTCCCCCCAATCGTAGTCCCAATCTTCTACAGGTTGTTTACTAGGTTTCCAACGACAAAACGAGACGTAATAGGTATGATTAGAAGGATCCGAAATGCCAAATCCATGAAGGATCGGCAAAACTCTATATTGCTTAATTTCTATTCTCAGTTGTATTCCTTCGTTTTTCATTAAAGATTTTTGGTCATTAGCGGACTTCTCTACTTGTTGAATGTAAAATTTCATATTAGAGCACCATGCAGCAACTATTTTAGGTAGTTGATGATTAGGGTGCATTTTTATGTCTTTCGGATCTTCAGGTAGAAGTAATATCTTTAGATAAATATTCTTGTGTGTTGGTTGCTTAAATATATATCTTTTCATATAAGCCAAAGCATGTTCCAAATTTAGACCCAAAATGGACATTACGATCCTGTCTTTAGGATGCGTATTTTTTAGTACTTTGGAGAAGTCTTGGATACATTCCCGCAGATTGTAAACTTCTGGAGACAAAATCCTTTCTAATGCGTTTATCTCTTTGTCTACGTTTTCGACTAATTCTCTTGTTTCTAGGAATAACTCAAGTACCCCAACGAAAAGGACAACTAGTAAGGTAATGGCTATCTGTCGAATCGGACCCTCGACCAGCCACTCCGGTGGGATGATGTGCCAGATATATGCAAGGGAGGCAAGAGCATAGAACCAAGTCAGAAAGCGCCGTCCCTTAAAGATAATCTTTTGCCAAATCTCTTTGAATTGCACCCAGAAACCCTTATTCTCAATCTCGTCTTTATTTGCCTTCATTATCTCCTCCAAAAATAGGAGTATGTCTTGATAGCCATTGGAATTGAAGGATGGACTCCACCAAGTAGTCTTTTGACTCGGTACAAAACAGGACAGAGGAGGAAGTCGAATGAAGAGGTCAAAGTTGTCCGATGGGATGTGGACCGTGATCGAACCTTTGCTCCGGTCTCCATACGGCCACAAGGAGGGCGGCCTCGCTTATCTGATCGCGTCGTGTCGACTGGCATTCTGTTCGTCTTGAAGACTGGCTTGTCGTGTGGACAGCTGCCGCTGGAACTCGGCTGCGGGAGTGGCATGATGTGTTGGCGGTACTTGAAAGAATAGCAGGAAGCCGGCGTAGGGCAAAAGCTCCACTGCGTCTTCTTAAGCTGGTTGGGTGAGGCAGACCACATTGACTGGAGTCGGGCCGCGATTGATTCCACTACCGTGCCGGCGCCAGAAGGGGCCCAGCGACAGGGCAGACTCCGACGGATCGCGACAAATCGGGCACGAAGCGCCCTGGTATGGTCGACCGCCAAGGCCTTCCATTGGTCGTTCCCCTCTCGGCAGCTAATAGCCATGACAGAAAAATGTTGATCCCCACATTCGATGCACCGCCCGCGATCAAACGCCCGCTGGGCCGCCCTCGCAAACGGGCGGTGAAGTTGTACGCGGACAAGGCCTATGATGCAGCAGCTCTGCACTGGGCGTTGCGCTGCCGCGGGATCATTCCCTGGATTGCACCCTGGGGCGTCGAGTTCTTGGAGAGACTGGGCCGGTATCGGTGGGTGATCGAACGCTCCGGGGCCTAGCTTAATCAGTATCGCTGCTCGTACATTCGCTTTGGGCGCCGGACTGCCTTTCATTTGGTGTTCCTGTAGCTTGGGTGCGCGCTCGTTTACGGTTTCTCTTTTATCACAGCTTCTCATAGGAGATGAAGAGCTAGGTCGTAAGAATGCACTCCTGTAGTCCTTGGTGAGTGACAGCTGAAGGTCGGGTTCTCCTGCCGAGGCGAAGAGGTTCTTATGAGACGTCTCAGTTCCTTTCTGAACAGTTTCATGTCTCTCCCTTTTTTTGCATGAATACTCTCGATAGTGAAAATGGATGAGATTTTGGCAAGAGAACGAGAGAAAAGCAAAGAAAGAGGGGAGTACCGGACATAGAGATTTCTGCTAGATTGGTACAAACTTGCTAACATCACGTGGATCTTAGCAAACCGCAGGGGTAACTCAGTTGAACGGAGGCAAGCATGCGTAAGGCAGAACTGCGTCGCAAGACCACCGAGACTGACATTCAGCTAAGTCTGAATCTTGATGGCGAAGGCAAGTATCAGATCACGACCGGTGTGCCGTTTCTCAACCATATGCTGGAACTGTTCACTCGGCATGGGTTCTACGACCTCACCCTGCGGGCCAGCGGGGATGTCGAGATTGATGATCACCACACCGTCGAGGACGTGGGCTTGGCCTTGGGGCAAGCCTTTCGCGAAGCCTTGGGGGATAAAAAAGGGATTCGCCGATTTGGTGAAGCGACGGTGCCGCTCGATGAAGCGTTAGTCTCGTGCGTGGTAGATCTTAGTGGCCGCCCGTTTCTCGTGTACAACTTGCCGATTAAACAGGAGAAGGTCGGCAATTTTGCCACCGAGCTCATTCACGATTTTTTCCTCGCTTTTACTAATCAACTCGCCCTGAACCTGCACTTCAACCTGACCCAGGGCCGCAACCCCCACCATATCATCGAAGCCGCCTTCAAAGCCTTTGCCCGAGCGCTCAGCAGCGCCACGCAGTACGACCCGCGCGTCAAGGGAGTACTCTCCACCAAGGGAAGCCTGTGAGATAGCAATCAGCTTTCAGCGGTCAGCGATCAGCAAGACAGGGATAAGGAATTTGCTCCTCTTGTCTTCCCTTCTCTTGTCTAGATTTCGCTGAGAGCTGATGGCTGAGAGCTGATGGCTTCGCTATGAGCTGGCTGGCCACCAAAATTATCAGTGCCTTTTTGTTGCCGCCATTGAATCTCCTCATACTCTCAGGAGTGGGCATCTTCCTGCTCACGCGCCGGCCACGGCTCGGGCGGAATCTGATTATCGTTGCCTGGATTCTGCTGTACGTGCTGAGCACTCCCCTTGTCGCTCGTCTCTTCATGCAAGCCTTGGAAACGGTGCCACTTTTACAGCCTGGCACATACACGGCTGATGAAGTTGGCGCTATTGTGGTGCTGGCGGGTGGTGTGTATGACGATGCGCCAGAATATGGTGGGGACAGTGCAAGTCCCGATGCCTTAGTCCGGGTACGTTACGCTGCCAGGCTGCAGCGTGCCACCGGGAAACCTATTCTGGTGACTGGCGGGGGGCCGCGTAGCCGGAACGCGGAAAGTCTGGTCTTGAAAGACGCGCTGGAGAACGACTTCTTTGTGCCCGTGCGCTGGGTCGAAGATCAATCAGAGAACACCTGGCAAAATGCCCGGCTCAGTTACGCCATTCTCCAGCCGCAGGGGATTACAACAATCTACTTGGTGACGCAGGCGTGGCATATGCCACGCGCGCTGACAGCCTTCGAGAAAGCCGGATTCCGCGTCATCCCGGCGCCCACGGGGTTTACCACCACCTACAAGCTCTCGCTCCTCGATTTTCTCCCGCGCGGGAGGGCCCTGGGGAAGAGCTTTGTGGCTCTGCACGAGTGGATGGGGCAGGGGTGGTATGTGTTCGGGTAGGAGAAGCCGACCTTATAGTGGTTTTCAGTTGGCTGGGTCCTCCTCTGCTGGGAGCGCGGGCGTCCCGATTCTGCTGGCGAACTACTTGTCGTCACCTTCACCCGACGCTCAAGCATCGGGCTCAAGCTACGCAGCCCGGTGAACCGGGCTCTGAGGGGGCTTAAGCCCCCTTTGTCGGTTGAGCCCGGAGCTTCAGCTCTGGGTGGAGGCAGACTGAGGTTGAATTCGCCAGCAGAATCAAGATGGGCGCGCTCCCAGGATGTACTCAAGTACAGGCCGCTCTAAAAGACTGGCCTACTGTCAGATGCCGCGCCGCGGCATTCTGCTGCAGCACGGCGTGCTGCTCCGAGGGTAGCCGGGGGTTTCAACCCCCGGCGGTGAGGTGGGCGAATTGTTGCCCCCGTCTACTACAGATTGGCGAAGTGCGGCATGACTTCTTCCATCAGCATCTGTTGAGAGTTTGTCCACCCCTCATTATTCTCTGATTGGTCGAAAGTGAGTACGAGGAGACAGCCGAAACCGCCAGTCTCTTCATACATCTGCCCCAGTTTTTCTCTGACGGTACGCGGAGAACCGACTAACCAACTGTAATCAGCCATGTACTCAACCGTGACATCCGAATCCGGCACTTCAGGATGATGTTTGAACAAGCTGACCATGCCGAAAGACTTGAAGAGTGGCATCAGATATTCCCGGTACACACGGCCAACCATGCCGTTGATGGCTTTGTCGCGCGCTTCTTTGTCGGTCTCAGCAATGTAGACTTCTCGAGACACCCGCCAGTCGCTGCGCGAGGGAGTACGGCCGACCTTTTCCGCGCCATCGACCACTGCCTGCCAATGGGTGTTCAGATAACTATTACTGAGTGCAACACTCAGGGGCATAAACCCACGCTCACCGGCAAATTTGAGGGTGTCAGAACGCGGGGTCAGTCCGGCAATGCCGATCGGGGGATGCGGCTTTTGAAAGGGCCGGATATGATGTTTCAGCGTATCCAGCATCGTATCGATACGATTCACCGTCCAGTATTGTCCTTTATATTCGAACGGCTCGGTGCTTTCCCATAAGCGCAGGATGATGTCGAGCGCTTCTAGCGTCATGCGCCGATTCTCACCGGCCGCCCCATCCACGTTGAACATTTTCCAATCGCTTGGCAGACCGCTGGTTCCTACGCCAAACATGAACCGTCCCTGAGCCATGTGGTCGAGGAAGGCGACCCGGTGGGCCAGTTCGGCGGGATGATGATACGGCAGCAAATGTGCGCCAGGGCAGAGCTTGATGTTTTTGGTGCGCAACAATGCTTGGGCGATGAGCAGATCCGGAGCCGGGTTGGGCTCCCAAGGGGCGGTGAAGTGCTCGCCAAGCCAGGCTTCGTCAAAACCCAGCTTATCGCAGAGTTCCAGGTGTCCGAGGTCCCATTGGTGCCCTGCGTAAAAATCCCTCTCAGGTGGGTGAGAGGGCATCATAAAAACTCCGGCTTTCATAGCTCCTCCTCTGGCACGATAACAGAGTGCCGAGTGTCGTTCCTCCTCTTGCAGAAGGATCCCCCGGCCGCGTTCCTTGTACCATCCTCTGCCACAGGGGGCAAGGAAAGGATTGACTCTATAAAGAACACGTTTGGCAGGATCTTACCGGAACAAAGCTGGTTGGCTACCGGCGAAGTGAAACAGGATACTGCCTTTTCCCCTCTGTTTTCTCTAGCCGATACAGGCTCACCTTGATTTGGCGCGACAAGAACGAAATAATACCGCCTGTTATGATTGCTATTATTGATTACGGTATGGGAAACCTGCGCAGCGTGCAGAAGGGCTTCGAGAAGATGGGCTACGCAGCCGAGGTGACACGCGACGCCAGACGTATTGAAGCTGCTCCTGGAGTAGTACTGCCTGGGGTGGGTGCATTCGGCGCCTGCATGAACGGGCTGGCTGAGTGTGGCCTCGTGGACACGGTGTATCGTGTCGTTGCCCAAGGGACCCCGCTGCTTGGTATCTGCGTCGGTATGCAGATTCTCTTCTCTGAGAGTGTAGAGTTTGGTCGAGTGCCAGGGCTCGATATTCTCAAAGGCCGCGTCGTCCGTTTCGATCCGGCCACACTTGATGGTGGCAAAGTTCCTCATATGGGTTGGAACCACCTCCACCTCAAGCGCCGTGCTCCACACCTTGAAGGTATTGCTGATGGTGCGGCGACCTATTTCGTCCACTCGTACTACCCCGTGCCGAACGATCCAGAGATCATCGCTACGACTACTGACTACGGTAGCACGGAGTTCGCCTCCAGCGTTTGGTGGCGCAACATCTTTGCCACCCAGTTCCATCCCGAGAAGAGTCAAGCTATCGGCCTGCGCCTCCTGGCAAATTTCGGCAGGCTAGTGACAGGAAACACCCTAGTCTTAGAGACGCCGGACGCCGGACGCCGGACGCCGGACTTGTCTTAGCGCATGCTGGTCATTCCTGCCATCGATCTCAAAGCTGGCCGATGCGTGCGCCTGTATCAGGGCGACATGAACCAGGCCACCGTCTATTCAGACGACCCGGTCGCCACGGCTCTGCGTTGGCAGAGCGAGGGAGCAGAGCGACTCCACGTTGTTGATCTTGACGGCGCGGTTTCCGGTGTTGGGGTGAATACTGCTGTGATCGAACAGATCTGTCGGGTGTTGACGATTCCGGTTCAGGTGGGAGGCGGTATCCGTGACATGGGTGCGATTGAACGACTCCTCTCTGTGGGAGTCAGCCGCGTGATCTTAGGTACTATTGCCTACCGCCAGCCTGAAGTTGTGGCCGCTGCTGGTCAGCGCTTTGCTGGTCGCATTACCGTAGGAATCGACGCTCGTGCCGGGAAAGTTGCGGTCCAAGGCTGGACCGAGGCGACAGAACTCGAAGCCATCGAACTGGCGAAACGCTGCGCGAGTATGGGGGTGAGCGAGATCATCTATACCGATATTGCCCGCGATGGCACCGCACAAGGAGTCAACCTTAATGCTACCCTGGCCCTGGCGCGCGCAGTAGCGTTGCCAATCATCGCCTCGGGCGGGGTTGCCAGTATTCAAGATATCGAACGCCTGATTCCCCTGGAATCGGATGGAGTTATTGGCGTGATTGTTGGTCGGGCACTGTATACGGGTGCGGTCAAGATGGCGGAAGCGATTCGGATTGGCCGAGCAGTGTAGGGACAACCTGGAGTGGTGAAAGTCCGCTGAGGCTGATAATGGCTGTAGATCCCGTTTTTGTTCACTGTGCCCAGACCGTTTCTGCTTTTGAATTGCTACCCTCGTGCCCGGGCTCTGCCCGGGTACGCCCTGAATGGCAGGCTGTGCCTGCCTGCGGCCGTACTTGCTGCGGCAGAGCCGCACGCCCCTTGCGGTCCCAGGCAGAGCCTGGGACCGAGACGGTCGGATTGGCCAGCGAGTGTATAAGAGCAAGACATTCCTCCAACTATACACCTATTTCGTCGCTACCTGCTCAATCCACTCCTGCACCCTGTGAAAAACTCGCATCAGATCAGTCGAGGTCACAATCCCGCACACCCGGTCCTCCTCGTCTACTACGGGAAGACAATTGATGCGACGGGTCACCATCTCCGCCGCCGCGGCGGACAGCAAGGTCTCGGGCCGTGCGGTTATCGGTTGGGGTTTCATCACGCCAGCCACGGTGGCACCGTCCCAGTGGGACTCGCGGCTCATAAACCGCAGCAAGTCACGGTCGGACAGCACGCCGGTGAGCCGCCCAGCAGTATCGACAACTACGAGATGGCGAAACCGGGAACTGGCAATCAGAGCCAGCGCCTCCTGAAATGACTGATCCGCCGTTAAGGTCACGACCGTACGGGTCATGACTTCCTCGACGCGGAGCGGAGTCGAAGCCACAAGTTCTGGAGAGCTGCGACCGGGTACGTCAGACCGAGATGTCGTCATACCAGCCTCCTTTTGCGACCCGGTATGCTTGTTTCTGCGAGTCAGCATTATAACAGAGCATCGTAGTGGGCAAGGAGAAAGCACCCCAAGAGACTCTCTGCTTGTTTGCCTGACCGTATTTCCTTTATAATGCGATAAAAGAGTCGTTAAGAGAGAAGAACTGTGTCATTTTCCTTTCACCCCTGGCGAGCTGCTCGTCAGTTCGTGATGCGCCAATTTACCCGGCTGCTGACCAAGCCGCTGAAAAACTACGCCCCCCGTTTCCCTAACGATTTGACGGCTCTCAAACGGAACGTGCGCAAGGGAGACCTCATTCTGGTCGAAGGGGAGCAACGGGTCAGCGAAGTTATCAAATATCTGACGCAGAGTTCCTGGTCGCACGTCGCTCTCTATATTGGCGACGAACTGGTCCGCCGTCAGCATCCTCAACTTGGACAGGTGCGCGCGATGTTTGGCGAGGAGGTGAACACGCTCCTGATTGAGGCCCTGGTGGACGGCGGAGTGATTGTGTCTCCGTTATCGAAATACATCAACTTCAACATCCGGGTGTGTCGGCCGCACAATCTGCGCAAGGATCATTTGCAGAGAATCCTAGACGACGTGATCAGTCAGCTCGGGTATACCTATGATTTG
>JACQEL010000111.1 GCA_016200595.1 Deltaproteobacteria bacterium | reverse complement strand
TCCAAGCAGTATCTGCGAACGTTAGCTCCCTCTGATGCCGAAGGCAATCAGACGCTCTCCTACAGTCACGACAAGGACACCAGTAGTGATGATCTGTGGGTCTATGATGTCAAAACGCGGCGTGCCCGCAAGGTTGTTGACAACCCCTACCAAGCCGGTGGAGGTGGAGAGCTGCTCATGGAGGACCGTTCAGGGTTCGCCGGCTATATCCACTCGTATGAGTGGAAGTATCTCGGAGAACAAGTAGTCCTGGTGCCAAGTCCGATTAAGGCTGCTGAATCCACCTGGGGTGGCCGGGGGAACTGGTATCCGCTGGAGCCGTGGGAGCTGCGCCGGATGGTGGTCGTCGAGGCCCGGCCGAAAGGGACTCACCCGGTCTACAGCCGTCGCGTGCTCTATATCGATTTGCAAACCTGGGTGACGGCGTATGCCTTCGCCTACGACCAGGACGGCAATCACAAGCGGACGTTTCTGATGGTCTATCTCCACCCGCAGTTTAATCCGTGGAAACAGGAGGTCTGGGTTCCGCAAATCGCCACCCAGGCGTCGATCGATTATCAACGGGAGCGAGCCTCAATCTTCCAGACCCATAAAGTGCTCTACAATCAACCTCTGAATCCACATCGGTTCACGCTCGCGGGACTCATGCTGCAAGGGAAGTGAGTAGATTGACAGACGAAAAGAACCGGCAGGATAATTACCGTTATGAAGGGGAACCCGCTGGAGGAGACAGCGGCCGAGGCCGTAAGCTTGCCACCATCAGGTGCATCAATATCATCAGACGAGGAGAAAACTGTGAGCATCGAACAATCGGTTCTGGAAAAGATGCGCGCCCTACCTCCTGACAAACAACAAGAAGTGCTGGACTTCGTCGAATTTCTCCAACGCAAAAGCGGCCTGAAGCAGCCCCGTCGGAGTCTAAGAGGACTCTGGGCTGACCTGGGGGTTGATATTACCGAAGAAGATGTTGCTAAAGTCCGCAAGGAGATGTGGAAGGACTTCCCTCGGGAGGATATTTGATGGGTGCAGTTGTAGCGGACACGCACGCTGCGCTTTGGTACCTCTTGAACTCGCAACGTTTGTCTGCGAACGCCGCTGCAGCGCTCGATGGGGCAACCCAAGCCGGCGATCCAATCTATGTTGCGTCGGTCTCCTTGGTCGAGGTTGTGTACCTGGTAGAAAAAGGAAGACTTCCCGAGTTCGCGCTCGAACGGCTGAACGCTGCGCTTTCTGATCCAGCTAGCGGTTTCGTTACTGCTTCCCTAGATCTGGCAGTTGCGCAGACGCTCCGACATATCCCGCGTGATATAGTTCCGGATATGCCTGATCGAATTATTGCCGCAACAGCGCTCCATTTGCATCTTCCATTGGTGACTCGTGATCCAGATATCCAGAAGACATTGATCAGAACTATTTGGTAGTTCGGTCAGAGAGACCTAACTCAATATGTCCTGTCCCTTTTTAATTGACAACCGTGCGGAGCACGTCGCATAATCACCCTCATGCAAAAGGAGCAGTCTCAGCCAGAGACGGTCGAGACCCGGAAGCTCGCCGCCATCATGTTCACCGACATAGTGGGCTTCAGCCGCCAGATGGGCAGCAACGAAGCGCGCATGTTGCGGGTGCTCGAAGTTCATAACCAGCTCATCCGGCAGGCTGTCAGCGAACACCACGGGCACGTCATCAAGACCATGGGCGATGCCTTCCTGGGTGTCGTTGGGCCGGCCGAAACTGAAGGGCATTGCTGAGCGGTTTCAGGTCTATACCCTGCTGGACGAGAAACCTGAGAGATTCGGTCGGGCTTGGCAAACCCAGTGGCTAAAGCTCTCCCGTAGGGTGGGCACAGTCGTGCTCGTGCTCGTGAGCGTAATGTTGCTCGGAGGGATTGTCACCTTCCTGTATCCCTCTCTTCCGAAACTCATCACTCATCACTCATCACTCATCACTCAGGAGGCGCAGCCTCCGTTGTCCTTGCCCGATAAACCCTCCCTTGTCGTGTTGCCCTTTGTCAACATGAGCGGTGACCCCGAACAGGAGTATTTCAGCGACGGCATCACCGAGGACATTACCGCGGACCTCTCGAAAATCTCCGCCTTCTTTGTCATTGCCCGTAACTCGGCTTTTACCTACAAAGGCAAAGCCGTAAAGGTCCAAGACATTGGTCGGGAGATGGGGGTACGCTACGTCTTGGAAGGCAGTGTGCGTAAAGCCGGCGAACAAGTACGAGTCACGGCGCAGTTGATTGATGGCTCCAGCGGAGGACACGTGTGGTCGGAGCGCTACGACCGACCCCTCACTGACATTTTTGCTGTGCAAGACGAGATCGTGCAACAATTAGTGACCACACTCCGGGTCGAGGTGCAAGAGGCCGAACAGGAGCGAGTGCGACGCATTCCCACAACCAACCTCACCGCTTATGACGCTTACTTGCGCGGGGTGGAGTATCTTGAACCTTACACGAAAGAAGCGATTGCCAAGGCACGGCAGATGTTTGAGCAAGTCATTGCGTTAGACCCTCAGTATGCCTCGGCGTATGCGCTCCTGAGTGCGACCTACTGGCGGGAGTCTGTGTGGAATCCAGACCCGCAGACTCGGGAGCGGGCCTTGGCGCTGGCGCAACAGGCCGTTGCCCTGGATGACACCCTGTCCGCAGCCCACCTCTGGTTGGGCCTGGCGTATCAGATGAAAAACCAATATGAGCCGGCCATCGCCGAGCTTGAGCGGGCGATTGCCCTTGATCCCAACTCTGCCGAAGGCTACGCCGGGCTGGGGTCAGTGCTGAACGCTGCGGGCAGGCCGGCTGAAGCGATGGTGTGGCTAGAGAAAGCGATGCGCTTCCACCCCCAGTATCCGTGGTACTACGCGTACCAGTTAGGCATAGCGTATCGCCTGATCGGGCGGTATGCCGAGGCGATTGCTACCCAGAAGCAAGTTCTGCTCCGCAACCCGAATAATGAGGCCCCCTACCAGGATTTGGCGATCGAATACGTGCAGCAGTGGGGCGCGCAACTCAGCCAGGACCCGCAGACCTTAGAGCAGGCGTTGGCGGCGGCGCAACGGGCGGTGGCGCTAAATGACTTCTGGGCGACCCACTGGGCATTAGGCTATGTCTATCTGTATCAACAGCAGTATGAGCAAGCTCTGGCGGAGATGGAGCGAGCGGTTACCCTCAATCTCAACGTGGCTACGAGCTATGCGAGTCTGGCTGAAGTGCTGAGCCGGGTGGGTAGAATCGACGAAGCCCTGCGGGCGGCAGAGCAGGCGCTAGGCCGGAAGTCCTGGTTTGCGGACTTTCACTTACTGCCCACCGGCGTTGCCTATGTCCTGGCGGGGCGGTACGTGGAAGCGATGACACCCCTGAAGCAATTTCTTACTCGCTACCCCGATATTCTTGGAGCCCACCTGACCTTGGTGACAGTCTACAGTGAGTTGGGCAAAGAAGCAGAGGCACGGGCCGAGGCGGCAGAAGTGCTGCGGCTTAATCCCCAGTTCTCACTGGAGATTCACAAGCAGAGAGCGCCTATCAAAGACCCGGCGGTATTAGAGCGTCAGCTTGCCGCCTTGCGCAAGGCGGGGCTCAGATGAGTGCTGAGTGCTGAGTGCTGAGTGCTGAGTAAAGGGACTTCTCTTTTCACGTTTTACGCTTCACGTTTTACGTTCTCAGCTATGTAGCCCAGATGCAGCGAAGCGGAATCTGGGGGCAAACTACTTCCTAGATTTCGTCGTGCTCCATCCAGCGCGTACAACCGTGCCATGGCCTAGGCGGCTTCGTTCTCACGGATTTGTTGTTCGATCTCATCTCGGTGCGAACGGACATAAGCCCAAGCGTGGACCAAGTCCTCAGCACGTAAGGTCGGATAGCACTGCAACAGTTCTCCCTCGCTCGTGCCCAGCCGCCGGGCCTGCTCCAGTACCCAGACCGGAATGCGGGTGCGGACAATGCAAGGTTCTCCGCCGCAGACACCAGGGATGCTGTCAACGCCTGGGAAAGCATCGCCCAGATCACCTACCACCCATTGGAGCAATTGTGCTTTTTCTGCTCGCGTCATCGCAGACAGCAGTTTCTCGGCTTCTCGAAGGGTACTCATTGTCTGAATCCACATCGGTTCACGCTCGCGGGACTCATGCTGCAAGGGAAGTGAGATGAGCAATGAACGCTGAATGCTGAATGAAGAGACCTCTTATTCCACCCGGGCGATATTGGTGAACATGAACGCGCAGACGACCACGACGATCATCGTACCGCTCGCCGCCGCACACGTTGCCAGCGGACCGATTCGTTCCACCAGTACCCCCGAGAGCGGCGCACCAATCAAACCTGCCGCACCCATGAAGCCAAACATGTAGACCGACAGAACACGCGCTCGATGGGACGGCGGCGCTTGTTCCTGGAACACCGTGCGGCCTGCATTAGCGAAGATGGCTGAGGCTATACCCTGACCGCAGACCGCAGCCAGCGTGCCCCAGAAAGGCAGCCCGAGCGACACCAGCCCGAGAAATCCGGCTCCGGCAACGAGCGCGAGGAGTTGCGCTGCTCCTTTCCGGCGTAACCTGCCACGCCACAAGAGGACGAGCGACCCGAGGATCGTGCCGACTGGAAACGCCATGTTCAGCAGGGCGAGCTGTGCTACATCGCCCCCGTAGTAATCCCGCACCAAGATGGGAAAGACCACCAGGAAGGGGCCGATAAAGAGAACCCCCACGGCGGTCACGAGCCAGAATATGGGTGGG
>JACQEL010000240.1 GCA_016200595.1 Deltaproteobacteria bacterium | reverse complement strand
CTGCTCCAGCATGCCCATAATCCGGTGGACTGGTTTCCCTGGTGAGAAGAGGCTTTTGCCAGAGCAAAAGCTGAGAACAAACCGATTCTCCTGAGCGTGGGATACTCGGCCTGCCACTGGTGTCACGTGATGGAGCACGAATCATTCGAAAATGAAGAGATTGCTGCACTGATGAACGACCTGTTCGTCAACATTAAAGTCGATCGTGAAGAACGGCCGGATGTCGATGAGATCTACATGAATGCAGTGCAGATGCTGACAGGGCGTGGCGGTTGGCCAATGACGGTCTTTCTCACTCCGGACGGCAAACCATTTTACGGAGGAACGTATTTCCCACCGGTCGATCGCCACAATTTACCTGGGTTTCCCAAAATTCTTACGGCGGTAGCGCATGCGTATAAAGAACGGCCCCAAGACGTGGAAAAAGCCACCAGCCAGATTCTGGAGAATCTCGACAAGATGACTCACCGACAGGAGACCGCACGGCCCTTGCGAGTCGAGACCTTAGCGAACGCGGCAGCTGGTCTGGCGCAACATGTTGATCAGACTCATGGCGGTCTCGGTGGGGCGCCCAAGTTTCCTAATTCGATGGTATTCGCCTTATTTCTGCGGCAACATCAGGCAACCGGCAATGATCTGTATTTGCAGATGACGACTCACACCCTGCGCAAGATGGCGGAGGGCGGTGTATATGACCATCTCGGCGGTGGGTTTCATCGCTATTCGGTGGATGAGCGGTGGCTGGTGCCGCACTTTGAGAAGATGCTCTACGATAACGCGCTCCTAACTCGTCTGTATTTGGAAACCTATCAGACAACCCAGGATCCGTTTTTCCGCCAGGTTGCCGAGGAAATACTGGCCTATGTCGAGCGAGAGATGCTGCACCCTGGAGGTGGGTTTTATTCGACACAAGACGCGGACTCAGAGGGACAGGAGGGGAAGTTTTTTGTTTGGAGTCGCGACGAGGTCATGGGGGTGCTAGGAGACGAGGGAGGAGAAATTTTCTGCCGCTACTACGATGTCACCGACGTGGGCAACTTCGAGCATGAGAATATCCTCCATCCCACGCTTACCTTGGCGCAGTTGGCCAAGCTCTTCCGCCGTGATGAGGAGGAAGTGGCACGTCAGATCGCGGAGGCAAAACAGAAGCTCTTCGTAGTGCGCGAAGGCCGAGTCAAACCTGGGCGGGACGATAAGATCCTGACGAGCTGGAATGGGCTGATGCTTTCGGCTTTTGCTGAAGCCTATAAGGTCCTGGGAAACCCGCGCTACGTGGAGGTCGCGCGTCAGACCGCGGATTTTCTTTTTGCCAACCTCTGTCGAGATGGACGGTTACTGCGCAGCTTCAAGGATGGACAAGCGAAATTCAACGCTTACCTTGATGACTATGCATTTTTCACGGCAGCGTTGATTGATCTCTATGAGGCAACGTTTGAGCGCTCTTATCTCGATCGCGCAATAGAATTTACCGAGATTCTGCTCACGCGGTTTTGGGATGAAAAAGAAGGAGGGTTCTTCTTCGCCAGCAGCGATCACGAGAAGTTGATTACGCGGTCTAAGTCCGCTTTTGATGGGTCGATCCCGTCAGGTAATTCGGTGGCGGTGTTTAACCTGCTGAGGCTATCGTATCTGACCGAGAGTCAAAATTACCTCACGAAAGCCGAGCAGATGCTTCGCCTGTTTTACGACGCGATGGAGCAAAATCCCTTTGGCTTTAGCAATATGCTGTGTGCCTTAGATTTCCATTTAGCCCGGCCTAAAGAAATTGTCTTGCTGGGGGATAAAGAGGCTCCTGCCGCTAAGGAAATGCTCGCGCGCATCCATGGACTATTTCTGCCGAACAAATCCCTCGCCTGTTATGATCCGCATGACTCTTCTGCGACACTGCCAACCTTGTTGGCTGGAAGGACCCAAATCGAGGAGAGCCTCACGGTTTATGTGTGTCACAACTTTACCTGCTCGCTACCAGTGACTGAATGGGGAGCGCTGAAAGAACTATTAGAGACTTGAGGCTAGAGGTTTGAGACTAGGAGAGGGAAGGACGAGATAGGCGAAAAGAGAAAATGAGGAGGTTAGGCGGATCTTGAGCGGAGTGTTACAAGTAGTGTTCTTTCTCGGCCTGCTCGGTGTTGCCCTGCTGGCGGCGGGCATTATTGCCAATCGTCTTCCGCTGAACGATCCGCCAGGGATGTTGAGTAGACTCTCGACCTACCTCAATACTAATGTCGCCGAAACTCAGGAAAACTCGCCCTTTCCAGAATTGCGTCTGCATCGTTATGAGGCTCCACCTGAGTTACTTTTCGATGTCGCCCGACGGGCAACACAAAACTTAAAGTGGGAGATAACCGTTCTAGACGCCGAAAAAAAAGAAATCCAGGCTGTAGTGACTACCAAAGTGTGGGGGTTCAAGGATGACGTCACCATACAAGTCCAGCCGGCGCAACCAAGTGGGAACTGGTTGTGGATTCGTTCGGCCTCCCGTGTGGGAAAAGGAGATTTGGGAGCTAACACCCGGCACGTACTTGATCTTATCCAAGCCGTGGATGCGATCGTGCCGGCACAAGCGCTAGTCCCACAGGCAGTGAAGAGTGAAGAATGAAGAGTGAAGAATGGGAAGAATAATTGTAAACTCTTCACTCTTAACTTTTCACTCTTCACTCTTTAGGAGGAAGCCATGGAGAGGACTGTACGATTCTACAGTGAAGCTGTGCCAATGGCTGGGGTACTGTTTCTGCCCGACAACTTGGCGCGAGCAGAGAGACGACCGGGTATCGTGCTGTGCCACGGCTTCACGGCGGTCAAGGAAGTGTTGTTACCTGAGGTCGCGCGGCGACTGGCTAAACTTGGCTACGTTGCCTTGACCTTCGATTATCGTTTTCTCGGAGAGAGCGGCGGTGAGCCACGCCGTCAGATTATTCCTTTGCGACAAATTGAAGATATTCATAATGCAGTAACCTTCTTACAATGTCAACCTGAAGTAAACCCTGAGCGTTTAGGCCTCCTGGGCGTGAGCCTCGGCGGCGCCAATGTCAGCTATGCGGCCGGCGTAGAGGAACGGGTGAAGGCAACAGTAAGTGTGTGTGGGATCGGTGACTGTGGGCGATGGATTCGTGATGCGTGCCACTTCTGGGAATGGAAGGCGCTATTGCAACGGTTGGCTGAAGATCGGCGTGAACGCGTGCTTTCTGGCCGTCTACAGTACGTCCAAGCCAAAGACATCGTGCCCGAACCTGAAAGTACGACTAAGTTGTTTGGTGAAATCCTCCGGCAATATCCGCAGTGGAGCCGAGAAATCACGCTTGCTTCAGGTGAGGCGCTCATCGCCTACCGGCCCGAATCGGTCGTACAGCATATCTCGCCGCGAGCTATCATGTGGTTGCACGGGGACGCTGACGAGCGAGTGTCGATGGAGGAATCACTATCGATGTACAAGAAGGCCGGAGAGCCTAAGAAATTAGTGGTTCTACCAGGCTTGGGGCACAGCGATATCATTGCCGGCCCAGGGCTGGAACAGAGCATGCCATATATTACAGAATGGTTTGCGACTTATTTGTGAGGCTGGAGACTAGTACTCAGTCCATATGATTTTGCTGGGTTCAGGACTGTCATGCCCGCGCAGGCGGGCATCCAGGAATCGCAAGCGGAGGCTGCAAGTTAACCTGTCTGGATTCCCGCGTTCGCGGGAATGACGCAGCCACACCTACCCCGCAAATTCAAACTGACTGACTACTAGAGACTAGATACTAGGGAAGCAGAACACTGTGAATTACGGTCTTACTTATTCCGCAATCCGCAATCCACAATTGAAAAGGGGAAAGCATGGGGAATTTTCGTGAAGAATTTGTTGAACTGAGCGGCGCAAAGGTGCAGGTGATCAGGGGAGGACAGGGAAGTCCTCTTTTATTGCTACATGGAGCCGGTGGGAATCCGGGCTGGCTGCAATTCCACGATATGCTGGCCGCACGTTATGAGCTTTATCTTCCGACTCATCCGGGATTTGGCCGTTCAACCCGCCCCGGATGGCTCGATACCATGACCGATATGGTGGACTTCTACATGGATTTCCTTGACTACTTCGACCTGCAACGGATACCGGTGCTCGGCTTCTCGATGGGCGGATGGGTAGCTGCGGAACTGACAGCGACTTGCGCAGAACGCGTGTCTAAGCTCGTCTTAGTAGATGCAGTGGGGCTGAAGGTGGCAGGAGCAGACGTAGCCGACATTTTTCTCATGACACCACAGGAACTTGCTCCACTGGTTTTTTACGACGTCAATCAGGTGGCGGAGCGCGAAAAGCTTTTTCCCATCAAGCCAACGCCGGAAGAGATAGAACTGCGCGAAAATAGCCAAATTATGGCGCAGATGCTCGGCTGGAAGCCTTATATGCATAACCCCAAACTGATTCATCGACTGCTGCGAGTGAAATCGCCGACCCTGGTGGTGTGGGGTAAGCAGGACCAGTTGGTGCCGCTTGCTCACGGCAAGGCGTACGCCAACGCGATCCGCGGAGCGGAACTCAAAGTGCTTGACCGCTGTGGGCATTCGCCGCAGCTAGAACGGCCAGCGGAGTTTGTCGCGTTGGTTGAAGAATTTCTGGCTCGGCCATAACCATGGTCTGCGATAAACTGATGGCGAACAGTTCATGCTCGTGTAGAGGCGGACAGCTCATGCCTCTTACCAAGAAGACAAAGGAGAGGGGATTATGATCGATTACTACTACTTCAGTGAGATGCCCTATCCGGAGACTCCGGAACTCGACCAATATCCGTCTATTCGTCTGACTTATCCCAATAAATACTTTAACCCAGAGAAGGGTGTGCAGCTCTATAAACGTTATTTGGATGAATACGCGTACGCAGAAACTGTGGGGTTTGATGGGCTCATGGTCAATGAGCACCACAACACGCCAACGTGCCTGCATCTGGCGGCGAACATCAGCGCCGCGGCGCTGATTCAGCGCACCAAAACCAGTAAAATCCTCTTGCTCGGCAATGTGATCGCTCTGTGGGAGAATCCGGTGCGGTTGGCTGAGGAAGTCGCCATGTTGGATTTGATGTCTGAGGGCCGGATCATCTCAGGGTTTGTCCGTGGCATTGGCATTGAACAATTCTCGATGAACTTAAGCCCAGTGCTGAACCGTGAACGCTTTCAGGAATCGCATGATTTAATTATCAAGGCATGGACCGAACCTGGTCCCTTTCGTTGGGAAGGAAAGCACTTTCATTTCCGGTATGTGAACCCCTGGGTCTTTCCGCTGCAAAAGCCGCATCCGCCGGTGTGGATTCCGGGGATTGGTAGCACGGAGTCGATCAAATGGGCCGCGCGACATGGCTATCCGTATGTGTCGTTCCTGGCGCCGATGGATATGGCTGAGCAGTGGTTTGATATTTATCGCGAAACGGCGCAACAGAGCGGTTATACCGCGACGCCGCACAACCTCGGCTACATGACCGGATGTTTTGTGGCAGATACCGAGGCTGAAGCACGCAAGTCCTATGAGCATTACTTGTGGCGCACGCAGACTTCCCTCAAAGGGCCAATCCACTATTACATGCCGGTGGGGATGACGACGCGGGGCACTACCTCGATCCTCACCGAGGGGTCCGGTACGACGAAGCGGAAACCGGTCTTTCAAATGTCAATCGACGATTTGCGCGAAGCGGGCGGCTTTGTGGTTGGCACCCCCAAAGAAGTCACGCAACGTCTCAAGGAGATCATTACCCGCTTAGGGATCGGGCACCTGATCTTCGAGGCGCAATATGGGGGCTTACCGCATGACCTGACCATGCACAGCATCGAACTGATGGGCAAGGAAGTGCTGCCGGCACTGCGCAAAGAGTTGCCCGGGTAATGCTCGGCGGCTCAAGGGCGCAGCCAATCCGTTCGACCCAGCGAGGGAAGTTTACTTTGAACAACTGAGGGATGACCCTAAACGGGCACGAAACTGGAAGCGGCGGATACAGCCAAGGGAGCAACCTAAGAGCAGTCGAGCCTGTTCCCTACTCTACCTCATCACGCCCTGAAAGTTCTCGGGGTCAAAAAAAGAGGCTGAACATCGACCCCGGGATCAGAAATCCAGCGGACTCTTGGCCTCTTTTACAGTTCTACTCTGTATGGTGTGGGTATATATCATGGTGGTCCTGACATCCGAGTGTCCAAGCAATTCCTGAATAGTGCGGATATCATAGTTGGCCTGCAAGAGATGGGTGGCAAAACTGTGGCGGAAGGTATGGGCTGAGACACGTTTCAGGAGCTTGGCCCTCCTGACTGACTCCCTGATCGCCTTCTGCACGTGCGATTCGTGCAGATGATATCTTCGGTACTCCCCCT
>JACQEL010000239.1 GCA_016200595.1 Deltaproteobacteria bacterium | reverse complement strand
GAGGTTGGCGCATCAGCGGAACCAGTTACTGAGGAACGCATTTCGCCTTGACAGCACAAATCATATCGCATATCATCCGTGCGACGTGCTGCAACCCGCGCCAATCACAGGCCTCCGACACTCAGTGTGGGTCTTCGTCAGGAGAAGGCGATAGTGCTGAGGAGGCCCTGTCGCTTTTGATGGTAATGCCTAGACCAGAATCCCGGTCACGCATCTGGGGCTATAACGTCGGCGAAGCGCTGGATCTTGAGGCGTCAGCTTCTTCCTCTGCCAATGAACTCGTTCTAGATGTGAGGCAGAATGGCGCAGAGGCTCCTGCCGGCTTCTTTGAAGAATTACGCGTTAAGCTTTCTACTCTGCAACGACTCGAAATTGCAGGGAACGCACCGCTTGCCTCGCACCTGGTCCGCCATGTTTTGCAATGCCTGCGCGAGGCTACACCTGGCCCTACTCCGCCGCTCCTGTTGCGGGCGCATACACTAGGGGACATTGATGAGGCGCAGCGACTGCTTACCGCAATACCAGGCGTTACGGTTCGGCTTGACTGCGAAGGGCAGCCGGATTTCGCCGAGTTCCAGCGGTGTGTCGATCTCTGCCGTACCTGCGCATGCGCTTTCGAGGTTGCGTTCTTGGTGGAGCCTGCAAACTGGTATGAAGTCGGCCCTCTAGTGACCGTATGCGAAGAGGCGCAAGTCCATCTCTTCCTGAGGGCGGCCACTGCGGAAGGTCGCTGTCCTCTCGCCGAACTCCCTGCTGATGAAATCCGCTTTCTCTGTCTTGCCCTAAGCGCGGAGCGGGAACGCTTTACGAGTGGCAGGCCCTATCCCAGCGTTTCCTTGCAGGAATACGATCGCTTCCTAGAAGAATGCCGAGCGGCCCATCACAAACGAACAGAGCAGGCACTTCGTGGTGGTCCGGCGGAACCTGCTGTCGGCACCGCCTTGCGGCTTCCTTCTTTCGCCCATGCTCTTCTCCGTAACGAGTCTTCCACGACCGCTCTGTTGCGCCTGCTGGGACGGATTGTCGACTCGCCCGCAGTCGGCGCATGGATCCACGAAGTCGTATCGACGTCGGACTTCGCGGCACAGGCGCGAGAACGATTCAGCTTACGCTGGCTCGCTCTGTGGGGAGACGCGATCTTCCACGATCCCGTTGCTCTTTTGGCGCTGCGAGCTATTTATGGCGACGAGACAGGCATTGATCGACTCCTCCAGGAAGATTGGGCAGAGACGGCACGACTAGGACTCGAGAGTTCGGTAGGGATTTGGAGGCGGCACCACGGTCTCGATCGTGTGACTCAGCGTCAGCCTCCCTTCGTGGTGCCCACTATCGTGCCGCAAGCCAAGAAAATCGGGACGCCCGACGTCACCGTCTTAATTCCTTCATACAATCATGAAGCGTATGTGGAGATGGCGATACGCAGCGTTCTCGCCCAAACATACCCGCATTTCCGCGTTGTCGTGGCCGATGACTGCTCGTTTGATGCCACGGTAGACAACGTCAAGAAGGTTGCGGACGAGAGGGTTGAGATCACCGTCCGCCCCCGCAACGTCGGGCTCGGTAACAATGTGGTGGATGCTCTGGCTCAGATTGACACGCCCTACATCGCCATACTCAATTCGGATGACTTCTTTCATCCAGAGCGCCTCGAACGCTGCCGCTGCGCTCTTGAGGAAAGACCCGACGCGGTCATCGCTGCTACCGGGATAGCCCTGGTGGATGCGCACGGCAGGTCGCTAACGTCCGCTTCGACAGTCCCTCTCCTTGACGGACCCGAGATCGCCAGTTGGGTTTCGTGGTACGACGAGGCCTTGCGAAACGCGGCAAAAGCTCACTCGTGGATTGGTCCCCTCCTGCAGCACAATTTTCTCGCGACTAGTTCCAACCTTTTCTGTCGGACCTCGTTTCTGCGCCGTCGTATCGCCACGCTACGCAACCTGAAATATTGTCTTGACTGGCAACTTTTTCTTGACGCGGCCTTCGAGGACGCCCTCGTTTACCTTCCCGAGGAGCTAGTTGCCTACCGGCTGCATACTAGCAACACAGTTTGGTTCCGCGAAGGAGGCCGTTGGTCCTACCTTCTTGAAGTCAATCGTGTCTTCGCTATGGCACTGCGTCGGTTACTCGACCGATTTGGGCAGGAACAGAAGGGTGAAAGGGGCCTCGACCTAGTCCTCAATTTGTTGGTCGAGCACGTCGCGTACAATACCGAGGTCGATGGTTTCGTCCTCTTTCTCCAGGAGTTTCTTCAGAAGAGCGCGTGCGAGGGAGTTCCCTATTCGCCTCAGATCCGCAAACTTTTGGAAGCCCTGGAACGTGGTGCTCTGGAGCGGCGGAAAGCCATCCAACTCGGGCGAACTATCGGAAATGATATTGCATCTCTGTTCTCTCTCCGCAACGAGGTGTCCTACCTACGGCTGCTCCGCAATAGAGGTGAGGTTGCGGAGGATGCGGTCTCCAACTCCCGCGGGGTAGAGGCGTTCCTCCGCGCATATCTCGAGCGTCTTGAGACGGAAAAGAGTAGGTTCTTATCCGAGCTTGAGGTGAGGAGGCACGCTGTACAAGAACTGGAGTTCACCAAGTCGGGATTGGAGGGAGAGCGAGATTCTCTGCAAGCCATGCTTGCCTGTGAGCAGACGGCGCGCGTTGCGGAAAAACGGCACTCTCGTGAGCAGATAGACCGTTTGTATGCATCCCGAGAGTGGGAGATTGGCAACTTCCTATGGAATCGGCTCGGCCTGGCGAAAATAGCGCGCTCGGCCGCACAGCGGTTGGGTAGAGTACGAGATCGAAAGAACCGCTACACTCTTGCCCTTACACGTACCATGCACTGGCCCCGAGCTGCGCGCCACCGGGCTGTTGTGGCGGCGTGTTGGGACTTCCCGATCTATTTCAACACTTTCGTTTACCAAGAGATGCAGGCCTTGCGGAAAGCCGGGTTCGGTGTCAAGGTCTTCTGCTGGAAGACGAATACTCATCGGGACCTGCACCCTGCCTTTCGAGACTTGTGGCGCAACCGAGTCGTTCTCCAGGTCGATTGGTCGGTTCATCAGGAGGACGCCGCCTACTTCCGCCGGACACGTCCAGAGCGCGTACAATCCTTTCTCGTCCAGCTTGCCGCAGAGACAGGGCTGACGACGGAGACGCTGATGCAGGATGCGACTGTCTTACTGGGCTTTACCTTTGCAAGACATGTCGAACTCGCGGGAGCGGACTACCTCCACTCCTACTTCTTCTATGACCAATCTTTTATGGTCATGATGGCGGCTTACCTCTTGGGCATCCCACGCGGCATCACTGCGTACGCGGACCATATGCTGGCAGACTACCCCTTCAAATGCGTGCGTTTGCACATCGAACTGGCCGATATTGTCGTCGCAACAAGTAAGCGAATCTGGAATGAGCTTAGTACCATCGGTGGAGGCCGGTTTGATCGTAAGATCTTGGTTAAACCGAACGGTATTGATGTCTTCCGATTCCCCTACGTCGATCCGGCCAGGAGGGTCGTTACCGGGGACACCCCGGAACTCATTGCGGTCAACCGTATCGAGCCGAAGAAGGGTCTCATCTACCTCGCAGAAGCAATACGGATCCTAGCTGACCGTGGGGTCAAGCTGCGGTTGAACCTCGTTGGTTCGAGAGATCCCTATGCCGTAACAAGTGCAGAGTATGCTGAGGAGCTGACAGTCAAGGTCGAGGAACTCGGGATCGCCGACTGCGTGGTGATGCACGGGGTAAAAAAGCAACCGGAAATCGTTGCGCTCCTCGCGCGCTCTTGCATTTTCGTTGCGCCTTACGTTGAGGTCGCTTCTGGCGACAAGGATGGTATTCCCACAGCTATGCTCGAGGCAATGTCCACCGGACTTCCCATTGTCACGACCGACGCTGGTTCAATTCCCGAGGCAGTGACGGACGGAGTGGAGGCCCTCTGTGTTCCACAAAAAGATCCCGTGCGACTTGCCGACGCAATTGAACGACTGTTGCGTGATTCGGTCCTGCGTGCCCGCCTGGGAGAGGCAGGACGCCGCCGTGTCGAAGCCGAGTACAGTGTGGCCGTTACAGAGCGACATCTGCATGAGCGGATCAAGCCCTTGCTTGACGGAGCGAGAAGGTGAGCAACGCTACCTGTCCTGGGTCGTACGGTGCGTAGCTGCGTTCGCGTGCTATCGGCTTATGGAAAAATCGAGGTTGCAGTTCAATTGCCGGGCGTGGCGCCACGTACAGAGCCGTAGAGGTTGGCCTGGTGTGCCTCACCTATGAGATCTCTCTTTAAATTCAAGCGCTCACGGAGAGAGCCCGAGTCATCGGGGCCTTACGCGTCTGCAGGACAACACGCGTCTCATTGCGCCTGGGGAGGGAACCTCGACAGGTTCGAGCATCCTGTGCCGCGCGAACAACTGAAAGCGCTCTCTCTTATCGAATTAACTCGAGAAGTTCTCGCGCGCTTGGATACTGGCCAGGTCTATCAGACACACGCAGATCTCGTCCTTGCGAGCCAGCTCCAGCAGTCCCTCGAGACTACACTCGACGTCCATAGTAACCGTTTCTCGGCTCGCCGCTATTATGACCTGTTACGCCCGATTCTGGCGACTGTTCCGCGGTCTCGACTGCAAGGGGCAACCGTGGTTGACCTCGGGTGTGGTTCGCTCAATCCCTTCGCTTTTTCTTTCTTTTTCCTGATGCTCGGCGTGGCGCGCGCCTACGCAATCGACATCGATCCGGTCCAGGGTATGGAGAAGGCGGTGAAGGCCTTGGCTACTTGCGCAAGTTGGTTCCTCATCGACTCGAAGAGGATTATCGATCCCGATTGTATTCCTCCTGAGGAGGTGCTCAAGAACTTGTCTGGATTCGACCTTGCCAAGCTTGCTACTGGTGACCCGACAGGCCTGGCCAAGGACCGGATGTTGTACCACAACGAGTCTATTTTTGACTTGAGCCTGTCTGAAGGTGCAGTGGACTTAGTCTTTTCGGTCTCATGCCTTGAGCACTTGAACCGGATCGAGGAGGCACTCGAAGCACTGCGGCGGATCACCCGGGTTGGGGGATATGGCCACCATCTCATCGATTTCGCCGATCACCGCATCTATCCGGGAGAGGTTGCAAGCCCTTTCGAGTTTCTCAAGATCGACACACGAGACGAACTCGTATACGGCGGCAATCGGCTCCGTTGCCACCAATTTTGCGAGTTCTTTGAAAAGCACGGTTTTGCTGTAGAGCGGGTGGAAACCGCACGATCCGCCAACCTTTCCCGCGAAGAGCGGGCCCAGTTTGTCGAGCCTTATCGATCGATGCCGCAAGAGGAGCTGACCATGGTGTGTGCACGTGTGCTGGTACGCCGAAGATAGCAAAAGATAATTTCCGCTGATCGGCAGTGCGCTCGTCGAGGTGGCGGTCTCCCCTCCTAGGCTGGGCGGCAAGTCAGAAAGGAAGAAGGGGCTTGAAAGCCGCGATTATCATCCGCAGTAAGAATGAGGAACGCTTTATTGGCTCCGTGCTGCAGCGCGTTTTGGCACAGGAGTTTGCCGAACCTTATGAAGTCGTCGTGCTCGACTCGGGTTCCCAGGATCACACCTGCGACATCGTTCGCAGATTTCCTGTGCATCTGGAAACGATCCCACCTGAGCAGTTTACTTTTGGCTCAGCCCTCAATCGTGGAGCAAGGATCATGCGGGGAGAGTACGTGGTTTTCCTCTCGGCTCATTGTCTCCCATGCGACCATCGGTGGCTTTGCGAACTTCTTACTCCTCTAGACCTGAACCCGTTAGTGGCAGCTACTTATGGCCGGCAAGAACCGCTGCAAGGAGTGAACCGATTCGAGGCGATGGAGCTTGAGCGCGCGTTCGCCCTGCGGGAGGCAAAGCTGGTCCGCGCTCACTTCTCTAATGCCAATAGCGCCGTTCGCCGGCAGATCCTTCAAGACTATCCCTTTGATGAAACGATCTTGGGTGGTGAAGACTTCCTCTGGTCTCGCCTGTTGCCTCGTCCCTACACTATTCAGTATGTGCACACGGCGCGTGTCTTCCATAGTCACCCTCCCACTTTTCGCTACTGGCGGCAGCGTTCGTACATCGAAGGGCTTTTTGTTTCTTACCTGGAACGGGTGTATGGTATTCCATATCTGGCGGAGGAGAGCGAGGAGCAAAAATCTACTTTGAAGTGGCACGTCTTAAAAAAGATGGGAGGGGTAGCGCACGGACTCGTGCGACAAAGGGCTTTTGCCGCCCTGTGTCTCTACCCATTCTATGAACTCAATCGTATCTATTTCTACAAAAAAGGGAAAAAAACAGGGGCACGTCTCTACCCGCGGATGACCTCTCCTGCCCTCCCACTTCTCAAGCAGGAGGGGAAAGCCCCTGCTTCCTAGACAGGGTCCGTGTCGCTAGGCGAGGGGGACAACCGTAGAGATGTATCTTATCGCGGCTTAACTGCTAGTACGCTTCACCCCAGCCGATGGACCTCTCAATTGTCATCGTAAGTTGGAACTGTCGGGCAGAGCTGTTGGACTGCCTGCAAAGCGTTGTGCGTTATCCTTATAGCGGAGCGCAGGAGATAATTGTCGTGGACAATGCTTCCAGCGATGGAACCGTGGAAGCTGCGCGCCAGCGCTTTCCCGCGGTCCGTGTCTTTGAGGCCGGTGTGAATATTGGCTTTGCACGTGCAGCGAACCTCGGACTGAAGGCCGCGAAGGGAGAGCACATCTTGTTTCTTAATCCTGACACGCTCATCTCAGCAGGATCACTAGACGCGGCGCTCCGCGCGTTACAAAGTCGGCCAGCGGTTGGGGTGCTGGGAGTTGCATTGCTCGACACCAAGGGCTTCTTGCAACCTTCCTGTGGTCGTTTTCTTTCACTGGCGGCACTCCTATGGTCCACTCTCCGGCGTTTTGTTGAGAGAACTCGAGTGCGGGAGAGAGCCGGAGGAGGACGTCTCTGGAACAGTAGCGCGGTCGAAGAGGTCGATTGGCTCATCGGTGCGTTTCTACTTTGCCGCCGGGTGGTGCTGACGGAAGTCGGAGGGTTCGACGAAGACTATTTTCTCTATGCCGAAGATATGGATCTGTGCTACCGCGTATGGCAGCAAGGCCATACCATATTATATTTCCCCGAAGTGACGGTTATCCACCATGGCAACCGCAGCGGGGCCCAGAAGTGGGCAGAGAAGCGTGAGGGGGAAATTGTCCGTGCTGAGCTGATCTTTTTACGCAAGCATCAGGGCAGGCTCGCTGCACTTGGGTTTCGTCTGTTTGCGGGGAGCCTGTTTTTCGCGAAGGGGCTGCGGTTTTGGTTCCGTGCAGGTGGGCAAACGGACCCCAGCGGGATAGAAGCCCGACGCTACTGGCATATGATCAAGGTGTGCCTGGGATGGAAGTAGAGCAGACCTGCGGAGAGCGGCTGTGCTAACCCTCGCTATTCCCTGCCGCGCTGATGAGCCAAGGCTGACCGCAACTTTGGAAAGCCTCTTTGCTGCCTGTCAACCTCCGCAATTGCCTCCTGGGCTGGTCAGCGAACTCATGATTTGTATCAATGGCTTGAAGCCGGGAGAAAGTTGTCCGCCGCTCGTAGCGGTGCGGGACTTCTGTCAGCGGCATGGCGTGCCAAGGGAAGAGGTCTGGCTGGAGCCGAACGCGCGACCGGCTCAGGGCGAAGCTACGGATTTTGTGTCTTCTCCTTTGCGGAAATTTCTGCTCAACGGGCAAGGCCTGTCAACCAAAGCCCTGCTTCCTGCGTTTCTGGTGTTATTGACTGAACGGACCGGAAAACCCGTGGCCTGGAATATGCTCTGGCACCGAGGGCGGGGCAGCCTGATGTTGTTTTGCGATGCCGATGTGCGTATTGAGAGCAGCGCCGTGTATCATCTTTATGTTCGGCTCCAGCAGGAAGCTCGCTTGTCGCTGGTGGCGGCTCGAGAAGTCCCGGTGCTCCAGAACGGGGGAACCTGGTGGAGCCGCATGGGTGCTATTCCTTATCGTTTCGATTTCGGGAATGCTGGTGGACGACTCTATCTCATACGCAAAGACGCCCTGTCTGGCATGATGCCAGAGGATCTTCTCTTGGAGGATGCCTGGTTGACAGTGGCGGTGGGTAGACACCGAGTAATGAAAGAGTTACATGCGCACGTGTTCTTTTTACCTCCGGCAACCGGGCGTGACTATTTCGCTGAGCGGGTACGCACCGAAGGAGGAAAGCTCCAGCTCGTGCGGAGACATAAGGGCCTGCTGGCTGCCGGACCGGTGGCGCGGTATGAGTGGTCGCGCTTCTGGCGGGAGATCGCGCTGCATGAATATCCCCTGGTGGTCTGCGCCCTTGGTCTCCGTGCCTTGGCGCGGCTGTGGGCACGGGTCAGGTTGCTGCGCAAAGACTTCTATGCGCTCTATCGGCCTTTTCCTTCCACCAAAGGCTGGGTGTTGACACGCAAATGATGAAATCCTCGGTGGTGATTTTGAGCTGGAACTCGACGATTGTCTTGGCGCCCTGCCTGGCCTCGCTGCCGCAGGGTTTCAGTACAGGAGCCTATGAAGTCATTGTCGTGGATAACGGCTCGCGCGGTCTGACCCCCGCGGCGCTTCTGCACGCTTTTCCCTGGGTGCAGCTGGTAGTGAACCGCAAAAACCGTGGGGTGGCCCCGGCTCGCAATCAAGCCATACGGTTAACGCAAGGCGAGTATATCATTTTGTTGGATGACGATACGCTCGTCGGCCCTGACGCGTTTACCCAGTTGTTAGCCTATATGGATACGCACCCAGACATCGGCTTGTGTGGGCCTAAGCTGGTCGATCTGCAGGGGCAGCTCCAGCTCTCCTGCCGGTTTTTTCCGACGCTGACTGACAAGCTCGCCCGCTGCTTTCCCTTCGCCTTTGCGCGGCGGCTCACCCGTGCGGTGGAGATGGCTGATTGGGACCATAAGTGTGCGCGCGAGGTCGATTATGTCATTGGCGCCTGCCAGGTCATTCGTCGGACCGCTCTGGCTGAGGTCGGACTCTTAGACGAGAGAATTTTTTACGGTCCCGAGGACATTGACCTTTGTCTCCGCATGCGCCAGGCTGGCTGGCGAGTGGTCTACAACCCCGCAGCCGTCGTGGTGCATCGCGAGCGGCGGGTCGCCCGGTCGTTCTTGTCCCGCTTGGGGTGGAAGCATCTCTGGGGAGTCCTCTATTATTTTTGCAAGCATGGGTATCTGTTCTCCTGTCGCCGCCTGTATGCGCACCTGCAGCTCGATCCGCCAAGGATGAGGAATGAACAATCAACCTCGGAGTGAGCCACAAGTGAAGAGTGAGCGGTGCAGCCTGGACAGGATGCTGTGGGGGCGATTTTCTCTTCTCTCCTGCACGATCTCTTGGCCCATTTTATCGTCTATGGATGAGCGCGCGTGAGGCGAAACACACTTAGTTATCAAACGACCCTGCTCTGGCTGGTCTTCGCTGATCTTCTCTGCGTACTCTGTGCCTATGGGGGCGCGTTCTTCCTGCGCGTTCATTTCCCTTTGCCCTTTACTGCCGACTTCTTGCCTCCGTCTCGCTTGGAGGAAGTCAGCCATCCCCTGTTCTTTCTCCTCGCCACCCAGGTGGTCTTGCTCTATTTTTTTGGCTTCTATGAGCTGCACGCCTTGCAGCACCGGGGCCGCCTGGTGACCCCGGTGGCGGCGGCGTTGGGCGTGCAATTGTTGACGACCACCGCCTGGTATTTTTTTCGTGGAGATCTCTCCTTTCCGCGTTCGGTGCTGATCCTCTTTTGGTTCTTAAATACGCTGGGCGTAGCAGGGTTACGTCGGTGGGTAGTCCAGCGTCTGAGACAGGCCGGTCCCCAGCGCATTCTCGTGGTCGGAACGGAGACCGATATTCAGGCGTTTCTTGCCGGTCTGCCTGAATTGCGTCCTTTCCCTGAGTTCGCTATCGCCGGCCTGGTGAGTTTAAACGGCCACAGCAACCAGCGAGAAGACTATGGAGTGCCCTGGATGGGCAGCGCCGACGAGTTACCACGCATCCTCCAGGAAGCACCGGTGGATGATGTGCTGCTCTTGTCTCCGGCCACCTGGAAAGACGTCTTAGTCGATCGGCTGTTACGTCTCCCGGCGCAGCCAACCGGAGCCCGACCGCGCCTGCTGGTCGTCCCCTCGATGTACGACATCCTGGTGGGGCGAGTCTCATCTCTACAGCTGCACGATGTCCCCTTGGTCGAGGTCTTGAAAAATCCCCGGGAGGACTTGGAGTTTTTTATCAAAGGCATACTGGATAAGGGAATTGCCGGCCTCTTGCTGATACTCAACGTCCCCATTCTCTGTCTAGCGGCAGTCCTGATCAAGGCGACCTCGCCCGGTCCAGTCTTGTACTGCCAGCAACGGGTTGGGCAGGGGGGGAAAGAGTTTACCCTCTATAAGCTGCGCACCATGATGGACGGGGCCGAGCAAGAAACCGGCCCCGTGTTAGCTGGCCCTGAGGATGAGCGGGTGACGTGGATCGGACGGTTTCTCCGTGATAGTCGCATCGACGAGATTCCTCAACTCGGCAACGTGCTCAATGGCACCATGAGTCTCGTCGGCCCACGTCCCGAACGACCAGAGTTCGTCGGGGAATTCTTGCGCACGATTCCAGGCTATGCCGAACGACTGCAGGTGAAACCAGGACTCACCGGCTTGGCCCAGGTCGATGGCGAATACCACACGACTGCAGAGTACAAACTGAAGTATGACCTGGCATACATCTACAACCATTCGCTGTGGTTGGACCTGCGGATCATGGCGGAAACCGTGAAAGTAATGCTCGCCCGGCGGGGTGTGTAAAGCGCGGACAAAGGCACGTCGATGCGCATCCTGCAGGTCGTTCATGGGTTTCCGCCGCAAGAATGGGCGGGGGTGGAGGTGGTCTCTTACTATCTGGCCAAGGGATTGCAAGAACGGGGACATGAAGTCAGCATCTTCTGCCGAGAGCCAGACCGCACGCGGGCAGAGGGCAGTGTGCGAGAAGAGGAATATCATGGCCTGCGAGTCGTCTACGCGGTTAATAATTTTTCTCCTCAGTCGGCTTTTCGGGCCTATTATGACAATCCCCGCTTTGACGCGGTTTTCCTCGACCTGCTCCAGCAGCTCAACCCCCACGGGGTGCATTTTCAACACCTCATCGGTCACTCCCCCTCTCTGGTGCGTCTGGCAGCGCAACAGGGATATCCGACCATTCTCAGCCTGCACGACTACTACTATCTCTGCCATCGGGTACAGTTGCTGACCGCCTCTGGCTCTCTTTGTGATGGGCCTGCCGAGGGTGAGCGTTGTATCGCCTGCCTCAGCGACCTCCACGCTGGGGATGACGCCCGACAGCGTTTTTCTTTCATGGGTGAGGTGCTGGCCTCGCCCCGGCTCATTCTCTCTCCTTCGGCCTTTCTCAGAGATCGGTACCTGCAACATTACCCCTCCTTAGCTGGTCGTGTGCGGGTCCTTCCTCATGGGGTGCGGATAGTGGGAAAGGGAGAGAGAACAAACGCCCGCTCGCCTCTCCGTTTCCTTTATCTGGGAGCGCTGCTGCCCTATAAAGGCGTCCATCTGCTGTTCCAGGCACTCCGCGACCTGCCGCCAGGAACGGCGGAAGTCGTGATTTGCGGACATACACCCCAAGGAGCTGAGGCGTATGACGAGCGTCTACGGCAAGAGGCGGAAGGTTTACCGGTCCGTTTTTGGGGACCGTATGGACCGGCTGAGCTGCCGCAGGTGCTGTCACAGGGGGATATCGTCGTCGTGCCGTCGGTATGGGAAGAACCGTTCGCTTTAGTCGTGCGTGAAGCCTTTGGTGCGGGCTTGCCGGTGCTCGCCTCACGCCTCGGCGCCTTGCCAGAAGCTATACAGGATGAAGTCAATGGACTGCTCTTCCCAGCTGGGAATGTGGAAGCCTTGCGTGTGGCGATGCAGCGTTGCGCTACCGAACCTGAACTCCTAAGTCGGCTTCAGCAAGGCGTGCCAGTGGTGAAAGGCATAGCGGAGCATGTCGCGGAGCTGGAGACTATTTACCAAGAAGTGTTCCAAGAAGTGCGTATGACTGCTGGGCAACAACCAGAAGAAAAAGTGCAACCGCTGGAGACTGCGAGAGGAGAAGAACAGGCCAAGAGAGAAACGGCTCAGCCGCTGGTGAGTATTGTTATCCCCGCCTATAATCATGCGGCGTATTTAGCTGAAACTATTGCGAGTGTCCTGCGGCAGTCCTATCCGCACTGGGAACTCATCATCATCGACGATGGTTCGACCGATGCGACCCCAGAGATTATTCGGCGCTATCGTGACCCGCGTATTCGTGCCTATCGTCAGGAGAACCAGGGACTCAGCGCCACTCTGAATCGCGGGATCGCACTTGCCTGCGGAAAATACTTTGCTTTCCTGCCTTCGGATGATGTCTACGAGCCGGACAAGTTAGCCGTCCAAGTGCCCGTGTTAGAGGACAATCCCGCAGTCGGAGTCGTATTTTCCTGGCAAACCGTGGTTGATGCCGACGGACAACCTACCACAGAACGTCAGGTGCAGGAGTGGTTTGCGGTCGCTCTCGAGACAAAAGAGGAGATCTTCCCGGCGCTCTTCGAGCGGGATTTTCTCTCGACCCCGACCCATCTCCTGCGCAGTGAATGTTTCGCGCGGGTTGGGGGTTTTGATGAGTCGTTGGTCACGGCGCAGGACTATGATCTATGGCTACGGGTCTTGCAGCACTACGATATTCGTCTGCTCAAACGTCCACTGGTAAAAATGCGCTGGCATGGGCAAAACCAGACCCGCGTCGCCACTGGCCAAACGGAACTGGAGCGGGCCACCGTGCTGCTGAAAGCCTTCCGCACCCTAGCGATTGAGGAGATTTTTCCGTCTTTGGCGGGGATTGCTGCAGATACCTATCCTGAGGCTTTTGCCCACGCCTACCTGACTCTGGCGCGCTTCGTCAGGCGGAGTGGCTTAGCGGAGATGGTGCCGGTGGCTCGCCTCTATCTCACTCAGGCTCTGCACTACCAGCCGCAACTGAAGATTCCTGAAGAGCTCCAGCTATTGATTGCTACTGCTCAGGGAGTACGCTGGCAAACCACCCTGGAGGACGTGCACGGCCCGGATAGGCAAGGGAAACAGCCGGTATTGTCGCTCGGTGCGGAGGTCACTGCAGGCTCTCCTCATACGCGTCGCGGCAACTGGGAAAAGCTTAACATCCTCGTCGAAGTGCCGAGTTTCGATAAGGGTGGCGTCGAACGGGTAGTCTTTGCCATGGTGACCGCTCTCCCTCGGGAGACCTTCCGCTTTCTCGTCGTTTGTGTGGATGGGGGTGGTTACATGGCAGAACGCTGTCGCCGCCACGGCATCCCGGTCGAGGTGCTACGCGGGGACAAAGAGGCAGCGTACCGCGAACTCCTGGAACGTTACCACGCCGATCTCGTGGTGACGCATTACGCTCACTTTGGTTTGCCGATCGCTGCGCAGATGGGTATTCCAGTGGTGACGTTTGTTCATGGGCTCTACGCCTGGTTCCGCACCGGCTTGTTAGGAGAGATGGGAGGCTGGGACCAATATATCACGCGCTACGTGGCGATCTCTCAGGATGTGGCCGATTACCTGACCTCCCGCTTTCACCTTCCCCCGGAAAAGGTCTGTGTCATTTATAACGGTATCGACCTCGTTCCTACTCAGGAGAGTACTGACGCGGGGGAGCGGTCGGAGTGGGGCTTACAACCGGAGGATTATGTCTTCCTCAACGTAGCGGCGATTGCTCCCACCAAAGGACACTTTGCCCTGCTGGAGGCCCTACGGAGAGTCGCGTTGACGCATCCTGAGGTGAAGATCCTCTGTGTCGGACAAGTCTTGGATGAGGAGTATTTCCAACGCGTGCTCGCCAAACGCCAGCGTGACCAGCTCGAAGACCGCCTCATTTTTGCCGGTTTTCATGCCGACGTCTCCCCTTTCTATCGTTTGGCGAATGCTTTTGTCTTTCCTTCGGTGTTAGAAGGGTTTGGTCTCGCTAAGCTCGAAGCCATGGCGCACGGCTTGCCCCTTATTCTGACGCGCGTTGGAGACTCCGATAAGTTAATTACCCATGCAGATATTGGACTGTTGATTCCTAATACGTATGCTGAGCTCTCCGACTTAGATCAGGACAGCGTCAGGGCACATTTCACCGATGAATCTCCGGCCAATGCGGCAGACTTAGCCAGGGCATTGGCAGACTTTGTCACCCGTCGTGAGCACTGGCGGGCGGCAGGGCAATACGGGCGAGAGAAGGTCTTGCGCTATTTTACCCAGGAGCGAGCACTCAAGAGTTACGAAGCTCTGTTTTTGCGCGAGGTTCTCCTCGACCAAAGAAAACGGGTAGAGATGGGGGAACGAGTAGAGAATCGTCAGCTCAGAAATCAGGTCGCTCTCTTAGAAAGAGTTTTGCGAGAAAAGGAACGTGTTTTGCTGGAGAAGGATCAGATCGTGCAGGGGAAGGATCAGGTCGTACAGGAGAAAGACGAGCGTATTGTTGCCTTGACGCGTCAAGTCGAACGGCAACAGGAACATCTTACTACTCAGCAGCGGATCGTTGACCAGTATTTGCAAGAGTTACAACGTCTCTCCTTGACGATTTTCGATCGCTTGGATCTGACCAAACGGGTGAGAGAGTTTCGCTCTCGCCTCCACTGGGGGATACGGAGGCGTCTTCCTCAGCCGATAAAGCGGAGAGCGAAGTCTTTTGCCTCTCGGTTCCCAGCCCTGCGGGCCTGGGTGGAACAACCTGCCGAGCCGTTTGTCCCTCGCCACAGTTTACCGCCACCGAGCGCGGCCCCTAAGCACGGCGACTTTTACACGTCGTTGACCCTCAGGCCTGCCGTGCAGCCGGATGAGTTGCCGCTTATTCTCAATCACCCAGCCTCTTCCTTGTCTGGTGGGAGAGCCGATGTCATTTGTTTTTCCATCATTGACTGGTCATTTCGTTACCAACGCCCACAGCAGATCATGTCTCAATTTGCCGCGCATGGACACCGGGTTTTCTACATTAACCTCACGCACTTCCGGGCCCCGCAGGCACAACCCAAGGTGGTGACGCAGCAAATTAAGGAGAATGTTTATGAGATTTCTTTGGCGGCCCAGCACCCGCCCGACATCTACGGGGAGGTGATTGACGGAGAGAGCCTGGAGGTGTTGCTCGCCTCACTGGATGAGCTACGCCGTACTCAGCACATCGATGAAGCCATCGGCTACGTCATGATTGCTTCATGGGGTGGCGTGGCGCTGGAAACCCAGAAACGCTGGGGGTGGCGCATCATTTATGACTGCATGGATGAGTGGGAGAATTTTCCCGGGATCAAACCCTCTCTGCTTGAGATGGAAGTACGTCTTGTGCGAGCCTGCGATCTCCTCGTCGTTACGGCTCAGCGCTTGTATGAGAAATGGCAGACAGATAATCGTCCGATGGTGTTGGCCCGCAATGGCACGGATTATCAGTTTTATGCCCAGCACTGCTGTCCCAATGATATTCTGACTGACATCAAGCATCCGGTGATCGGCTACTATGGCGCCATTGCCGCCTGGTTCGATCTCGAGTTGATGATGACGATAGCCACACAACGACCTGCTTACACTTTTGTCCTGCTCGGCGGCGTCTTCGATGTGGATGTCTCTCGACTGAAGGCCCTGCCGAATGTGCGACTGCTGGGGGAGCAGCCCTACGACACCATGCCGCAATATCTGTATCATTTTGACGTCTGCCTTATCCCTTTCAAGGTTAATCCCATTACTGAGGCGACTGATCCGGTGAAGGTGTACGAATATCTGAGCGGCGGAAAACCAGTAGTCTCGGTAAAACTCTCTGAGCTGATTCCTTATCATGACTTTGTCTATCTCGCAGAAAATAAAGACGACTTCATCGCCAAGTTGGACGCTGCAGTTGCCGAAGATGATCCTGAACTGGTTACTCGTCGCCGGGCGTTTGCCCAACAGCAGACCTGGGAAACCCGCTTTCAGAAGATCGAAGCGGGCCTCGCTGGCATCGTCCCTCGTGCGAGCATCGTCGTCGTCACCTATAACAATCTGGCGCTCACGAAACTGTGCCTGGAGAGTATCGTCCGCAATGCGGCATACCCGAATTACGAGCTTATTCTCGTGGATAACAACTCGACGGATGGTACTCAAGCCTACCTGCGCTACCTGGCGAATCAGAGTGCTCAGATCACCGTGATTTTGAACTCTCAGAATCACGGATTCGCTAAGGCGAATAATCAAGGGATCGCACGAGCGACGGGCGAGTATCTGGTCCTGTTGAACAACGATACGATTGTTCCCCCCGGCTGGTTGAGCCGGTTATTACGTCATTTGCGCGATCCCGCCGTGGGCATAGTTGGTCCGGTCACTAACTCTGTGGGGAACGAAGCGAAGATTGAGGTGCGATACCAGACCTGGGCTGAGATGGAAGCCTTTGCGAGCGCGTACACGTGGGCTCATGACGGCCAGGTAGGGGATATTCACGTGCTCGCCATGTTTTGTGTGGCGTTGCGGCGAGAGACCTTTGCAGCTGTCGGGCCCTTAGATGAGCAGTTTGGCATTGGGATGTTCGAGGACGATGACTATTCACATCGCATGAGGCTCAAAGGCTATCGGGTGATCTGTGCGGCGGATGTCTTCGTCCATCACTTTGGCCAAGCGGCCTTCAAGGAGTTAATTAAGAGGGGCGAATATAATGACCTGTTTGCAGAAAATCGCCGTCGCTTTGAGACCAAGTGGAATGTGCAATGGGTTCCGCACCGACATGCACCACTAGAGCTTGAGACGCATGTCAGATAATTGTGCGGGATACCCAAGAACGATAGGAAACCGAGGAAGAGCAGCTAATGGAAGCAGCTTACCATTATACACAGCTAGGAAGCATTGACCCAGCCTTGTAAAGGTGATTGTGGGCGATATGGAGAAGCCGCAGAAGATGAGGATCTTGGAATTGTCGCTGTTGCGGTGAGAGAGGAAACCTGACCAAACCGTTGCACCGTCTTGCCGCCTGCCTGCGGTTCAGGATGAATCCGAAAGGTCTCGGCTTGGGCGGCAAACGGTGACCACCCGCGTTGGGCGGCGGGTTCCTACAACCGATGAATAGCCGACCTGTTTGAGGAGTTCGCTTCATTGATACAATTGCCCATCTACAGGGGTGTGTTCTAAGGAGTCGAATATGGAGATCTCCGAGATTGAACAAGAAAAACAAGTGATCATTGACCAGTATGGCGATTGGACTGCTCATTCCATCCAACTGGCTCCCAATGTTTTCACCATCCTAGGCAAAGAGCCATCATCAGGACGGCCGGCTCACTATGTCAGCGTCATGCAAGATTTTCTCCATCAGCCACTCCACAATCTGCGGGTTCTGGACCTGGGCTGCCTAGAAGGCATGTATGCATTGGAGTTTGCCCAGCATGGCGCGCAGGTACTGGGGATTGAAGGACGACTAGCCAATATCGAAAAGGCCAGATTCGCCAAGCGAGTGCTTGGTTTTTCCAACTGTGACTTTGTGCAAGACGATGTCAGAAATCTAAGTTTGGCTAAGTATGGAGATTTCGATGTTGTTCTGTGTTGCGGGATTCTCTATCATCTAGATGCGCCGGACGTT
>JACQEL010000234.1 GCA_016200595.1 Deltaproteobacteria bacterium | reverse complement strand
TGCTTCGTGTGGGAGGGCCCGATCCAGGGCGCCATCGCGCATCTGCGCGAGCGCGGCGTCGCCATCGAGCTCGGCCCGGTGGGGCGCACCGGCGCACGCGGAGATAGCAATAGCGTGTACTTCCGTGATCCCGATGATAACGAACTCGAAGTCTATTGCGACAACAATCCTGAAGAGTACATCCAGATGCCGAACGCCTACCTGGGGAAGGAAAAGCTTGAGTTCGCCCAGGCCGATAAAGGACTGGCTGAAATGTTGGCGGAGATGCAACACTAGCGAGAGGCAGTACCCTGCCTCTCGCAGTCCTGAGTAGAAAGTCCTGAGTGCTGAGTGGTAAAAGACAAACGTAACTCAGGACTCAGCACTCAGGACTCAGCACTGAAACCAAGGAGGGACCATGCGCTTTTCGATCCTCACGTTGGGCGATAACTACGAACACCTGAGGTCACACGAGCAGTTCTATCACGAAGTGCTTGAAGAGGCTCAGTATGCTGAGGAATTGGGCTACGAGGGGTTCTGGGTCGGTGAACATCACTTCCAGGCCAGCTATCGGGTCTTTCCCTCACCGCAGATGGTCCTTGCCGCTATCTCGCAACGGACGAAGAAGCTGCGGTTAGGAACCGGGGTCAGTGTGTTGCCGGTCAACGATCCCGTGCGCTTGGCTGAGGATATGGCCGAACTAGACTTACTGAGCCACGGGCGTGTGTGTTTCGGCGCTGGTCGAGGCTACCAGCCGCACGAGTTTGCTGGATTCCATATCCCTATGGAGTCAGCGAAGGAGCGTTTCTGGGAGTGTCTGGAGATTATTCGGCTCGCCTGGACCCAGGAGCGGTTTTCTTATGCAGGGAAGTTCTATCACTATGAGGACATTGCCCTGCTCCCACGGCCGATGCAGAAACCCACCCTGCCTATCTGGGTCGCAGCCGCCTCGCCAGGGTCAGCCGAGGATATTGCGAAAAGGGGATACGCCTTCTGTGCCGCTCCCTTTGCCTCCAGCCCTTCTCCTGAAGAAATCGCCGCCCAACTCGTTCGCTATCGGGAGACGTTCAGCGCAACCGGCCACGGTCAGCCTATCGAGGATTTGCCGCATGTGTTTTGGACGCATGTGGCTGACACTACTGAGCAAGCTCTCAAGGAGGCGGAAGCTGGGATGAAGCGGAAGCTCGGTAGTTCCACGAAAGTGTGGGTCAAACCGGGCACCAGTGGCTATGAAACCTTTGCCAAGCTCGGACAGTTTCTTGCCACAGCCACCATCGAGCAACTTGACGCGCTGGCAATTTTTGGCGATCCACCACGGTGTCTGGAAAAAATCAAAAAGTACCACGCCGCCGGTGTCAATCATCTGCTGGTGATGTTCGACTGGGGCGGCATGCCGCAGAAGACTATCTTCCACTCGATGGAGTTGTTCGCCAAGCATGTGATGCCGCACTTCCAGGAAGCTAACCAACAGAGCCCCACGATTCACGTAGGAAAAGAAGCTGAGGCTCAAGCGCATTCTTAAAACGTAGTGCGTAATTCCGTAGCCGCTTGTGACATTTTACGCTTCCCGTTTTACACCTGGGCTGGGTGGGCAGTGCCCACACTGGTCCCAACTTAAGCAAATTCACCCTTGCGCCAAGTCCGTGGGTCCCTTCCCCCCTTGTGGGGGAAGGACAGGGAGAGGGGGCCTACGGCTGCTGCACTGCCCGACACCCCCTCTCCCTAGCCCTCTCCCACAAGGGGAGAGGGGACTTGGAGCCCAGAGTTCGGGAACAATGGCTTAAGTTGTGACTGATGCATTGCCCACCGCCCCTCTGGGGCTGTCTCTATCTTTCTCTCTGTCTTCTGCTCTGCCAAAGCGCCAGCGCTGACTGGTAATCTTCCGGACTATTGAGGTTACGGAAGCTCAATCCTTCAGGGTCGAAGCGGCAGAGTTCCTCGGCTCCGACCTGGCGAGTGCGGACTTTCTGATAAAGCGAAATCAGGCGCAACTCTCCACGCTCAAGTTGCGCCCGTAAGAGCGATGTAACACTCCGTTGATACACTGCATGCAGCGGCTGGAGGCGATCTTGCCAGTAGGGTACGACGACAGCGTAATCTACCATTTGCGAGATGAGATAAGTGATCAGTTCGAGATTAAGGAACGGCGCATCGCACGACGTGACGAAGCAGACTTCCGCGCGGGCTGCTTGTAAGCCGTAATAGATGCCGCCTACTGGTCCCTGATAAGCAACCGCATCCCGCACAAGAGTCACAGGTAGTGGTGGTAATTTTTGCTCAGGTGCAGCGACCACTACTATATCGGTGAACAAGCGTTGCAGGATACGGACGATATGGACAATCAGCGGTTCGCCGTCAAAAGGCAGCAGGGCTTTAGGCCGGCCCATGCGTGAACTTTTGCCACCCACGAGAACGATGGCGGACAGAGACTGGGGGTCGGGGGTCGGGGGCATGCGTGCCAAGTTCAGCCTTTTTCCCGGCTCTGCACGTGAGAGTTCCCTCTCCCCTCGTGGGAGAGGGCTAGGGTGAGGGG
>JACQEL010000233.1 GCA_016200595.1 Deltaproteobacteria bacterium | reverse complement strand
TCCTCGACCGGGCCCTCGCCTCTGACGGCAATGATGGAGTGCGCTGCCACCCCGGGAGCAACCGGAATAGTTGCGAGCGTCTGGATAAAGGGGTTCGTCGGGGTCATGTTATCCACCGCGGTCGGGAGACGGGTATTCGCCGTGAGCTTTAAGACATCGGCATTGCCCTGCAGAGATCCTTACTCGCGTTCATCACGTTCCCAGGGAATTTATTCACCTATGCCGGGGAGCCCTGCGCGAATTTTCCGCGAGAAATCCGGGGCATTGTCAGCCGCCTTGGCGCGGTCGTTAATGTGGCTGCGCGCTTTGAGATCGGCAAAGGGCAAGCTCTGGTCTATTACTTCCTTATCGTAGAGCAACTCATCGAGGCGACCATTGACGAGGATTTTCCAGCTCCACCACGAATGCACCGCGTACGGAGCTACGTGAGTGCGGATGGCTGTGGTGCAGTTGTGCGAGAAGGCGTTATACCACTCCGGGTGCTCCTGTAGATGGTTCACGTATTTGAGATAGTCGAGAAAGACCTTACGTGGCAGATCGGGCGCGGCCCCGGGCGCGCCCTTGAGATGATACAGATACACATCCTCACCGCGGTAATTGGTGCGTAGGCGCACGACATCACGCTCGTCACTGACAACGTAGAACAATTCGTACTGCTTGAAGAAGCCTTTGATCGCCGAGTACTCTTCGTCTTTGGTCTTGCGGGTTTCAATCGAGATCGCGATGTAGTCATCGCCCGCAAAGCCAAAACTCAGGATCGTGTGCGCAATGTAAGGTGAGCCCCAGAAGGAGATAAATATATCCATGGTGCGGAGCTTGGACAGATCGAAGGTTTTGTCGTAGTACCGTGGGGTATAATCGGTTTCGCTACGGTAGTCGTTGTTGCGGATATTGTGAATCGTGACGAGATCGCCAGCGAAGGTCGCGTACGGCAGCACGGCGACATCGGGCTGCCAGTCGCGGTCTTGTGACGGGGGAATCCACCGCCACCACAGAAGGACCCCGGTAAAGATCGTCAAAAACACGAACACGGCACGGCGACGGGGACGAAGGAACAGGAGCACAGCGATGCTCCCGAGGGCAAACGCCCAGCTTACGGTGGTGCATAGCAACGCCGACGGGAGGTTCGAGTAGACAATCGCCAGCGTCCCCCACAGGATCATGCCCAGCAGGACGAAACCAATAAGGATGGTGGTGATGAATCGCTTCAATTCCCGCTCCTCACTACAAGAGTCTAGCGCGTATCATGGGAGACAACGTTAACCCAGATCGCAGGTGGTTCAATTGAGCCTGCCAGCGGAGTGTCTGTATCGGGTCATGGTTACTGTGCGACCTCAATTGGCAGACACAAAGTCGACTCACGTGCATACAGGGCGCAAAAAACCTTGGTCACCTGTCCGTGAATTGCTGTCGCGTCTCGACTCTGACCCCGTACACCCTCCCCACCGGAAGCCGCTCACCGAGCGGGGCGGTCGCCAGCGCCCCCGGTCTGGCCACTCCGCGGCTGCTCCATTGCCACGACACCGGCCCCCTTCGCGCGGCGAGGTCACCCCAGCATTCCTTTCTTGAGGTCCTCGGAAGGAGGCGTGGGGCCCAGCCAGATAGAAAAGACTGCATCCGCGAAGTCTTTCCCCTCAAATGCTCCCAGGTCCTTGTCCCCGGCCTGGAGCGTTGTGCCCTTTCCCGATACGTAGGTGAACGTCATCGTTTCCCCTTGCTTCACGTCGGGGACTAGCGCGAGCATCTTGACGAAGTTGGCTTTCTGCGCGGCTGTCTTGTCTTTCACATTGGCATCGAAGCCTTCCTGAAAGGCCTCGACGAGCTGTGCTTTCGACAGGTCGCGCAGGAAGTGCATGCGGATGGCCTTCGGCTGGTCGGACGCGAGAATCGCGCCCGCATCTTTGGAGGGCGCCTCAAGATAGAGGGCGCCTACGTAGACCTTGAACATGGCCTTTTGCCGCAGGCCGAGGCCGTTCAGTTTCAGCGTTTTCTCGCCGACTGTGAGGGTGTCCGGCAGTGTCACGCCGGCCAGGTCGCGGGCCAGGGCAGCGACAGAGACCAGCAGCACGGCCGCCACGGCGACGGCACCCGCAGCACGGAGAAATTTCTTCGCGTTCATCGTATCCTCCTTCTCTAGTTTTTCGCGAGTATGTCACTGGGAGTAATCTCCTAAAACCCCAGAAAACGGCAGTGTCAGCTTGTCGAGCAGCGTGTGCAGTGTCCTTACCTGGAGCGAGTACTCACTCAAGGTGCCGGTCGACAAAACATTTCACGACAATCTGATTACAATTCGGACAGGTCGCGCGTATGACACCGCGGCAGGCATTTGCCTCGCCAGTGTGATCGGTGGCGCCTTAGGCGCGAATTCATACTCGACTTCGGTGACTTTGCCGGCGCTGCCACCGGCAAGGCGAATGTTCTCTCCCACCCGCGGGATCGCCGGCAAAGTGTCGAAAGGGACGTGCCAGGTTTGCCCTGACATTTCCAACACCAAACACTGAGCGTCTACGCTCCGCTCCGTTTCTAAGTCGAGGACGGGCTTTTTCTGATCAGTCATGACAATCTCCTTTGTATGTCGATTGAGGGCGTATAGCGCTGAGGGGCGCCTCTATCGTCCTTACCTGCCACACGCCCACCGGCGTTGCGCAGGCGGTCATCCACAAGGTCAGAGCAACAAGTGACCAGGACCCCAGTCTTCCAGTGATCTTAACACGGGTCATTGTCGCGACCACAAGAAAAATATAGGGTTCCTCTCGGTTCAGGTATACGCCAACGGTTCAGATTTCGGTTCAGATTTCGGTTCAGATTCTGTCACCGCCCACAAGATCATGAGTCTTGGCTTCAGGGCGGTGACTATAGGAATCCTCTTTGAGACGGAGAAAGAAGACGCGCCTGCGCCCTTCGACAGGCTGCTATGTGGATGTCAAGCCATGAACACAGAAGTCCTCCGCTGTTCTGAGAACTCTTATCCTTTCCAACCAAAGAGAGACTCGCTGCTATCCGTGGCACGGCATAACGCCGTCACACTGACTGGGATGCGTCCCTCTCAGGTTCCCTGACATCCATCATACAGGTCTCAGGGCGAATGGATCTGGTGCGGAAATCGTCACGAATTTTCCGTTCGCGCTGAGCTTGTCGAAGCATGAACGGTGCTCTCCCTCCACATCTCATTTAGTACGACTTTGTCAAAGTTAGAGTCTTCGTGAGCAATACTGATCAATGAGATTCAGTGCGATGTTTCTCGTTCCCAGGCGGAGCCTGGGAACAAGCGAGCCGCTCACCTACCAGGGCGGTCGCCAGCGCCCCGGGTCTGGCCACTCCGCGGCTGCTCTACTTCCACTTCCACGAAACCGGCCATCTTGCCAAGCTCGAGGAACTGCTCGGCCGTGCTGGTCGCAAACAGATGCATACCCCGGGCGATGACTCCGGTGCAGCCCGTCTGGGGGCTGGCGCCGAGGGCAGCCCCGTTATCGCCGTGTTGGTAACAGTGTGTTCACCGGGTTCGTGTTCCGTTCATAAGATTCGAGAAGCTGAGAGTAGATGACGCAGAGAACGCGTATCAGGCGAGCGGCGCGCTCACGACGGAGTTTCAATGCTCGCCTGGCGAAACCGACGAGCAATTTCTTGATGGAGATCACTTTCAATTTGCAGCCGGTTGTCGACCTCCACTATCCAAGCATGCAGCTCAAAATCGAGAGCACTGCCCGCGAAATTCCGGAACAAAATCCGCGGCTCGGGGTTTTTCATGACTCCAGGATGAGCCAGGGCGCACTCTTTCAGCGTCTGCATGACGAGGGGAATGTCAGACCCATAAACCGCGCGCACCGGAATAGTGATCCGTGCGTACCGATCTGTCAGTGTCCAATTAATCACCCGATGTGTGATGAGCTCGGTATTGGGCACGATAATATCCGCCTGGTCAGAGCGCCGGACCGTGGTAGAGCGCAGCCCAATCTTGGAGATCTTCGCCCGCCGCCCGCCGAACTCAATGGTGTCTCCCACCCGTAAGGGTCTTTCGAAGAGCAGGGTGAGCCCGCACACAAAGTTGCTCACCACGGTTTGCAGGCCGAAGCCGATGCCGATGCCCAGGGCGCTGGCCAACAGGGTCATTTTGGTGAGATCGACTCCGAGCACCGCGAGCGCCACCACAAACCCGACAGAAGCCAGCACATAGTGAACCAGGCGGGCGACCGCCACTCTGACGCCGGTCTCCACCTCAGGTCCGATCAGCCCGTCTTCGCTCAGCAGCAGGCTTTGGAGCATCGACGAAGCGAGATAAGAGATCCCGACTACCCCGATAGCCGCAACGACGAGGCCGAGGGTCAGCCGTTGCGAGCCCACAGTGACCCCCAGAGACAGCAGCCCGGAGATAGCCTCAGCCGGGGTGTCGTACACCTGCCAAGCGGTGAGGAAGGCCGCGAGCACAACCACCCCGATGAGCACATCAAGGATAAAGGTCAAGCGCTGGACAATCACCGCAGCGCTGCGGCCTACAAGCGCACCGCTGCGAGACGAGAAGCTGCGCACCGTCCATTCCAGGGCCCCATGCATAAGGTAGCGCAGCAGACCAAAGACGAGCAAAGAAAAAGATAACGGCGGACAGGACTGCCCCCAGCCGGAATGCCCAGGCATAGAGTGGCAGGTCGCTATTTTGCCGGCTTTTTACTGCCCAGCGCAGGCAGCAGACAAAGCTCACCAGCGCGGCCATGAGGAGGTACGCACGGAACAAGGGAAACGACAGGCCCAAGGCGTAGAAGGAATTGGTCGTGATCAGCAGGGCCATCACTCCGTAGCCAAACTGCTGGCGCCAGCCCCTTTCCACCAGACCTCCCCAAAGCCGAGCAAAGGCGCCCCCAATCAGGACAGTCAAGGCAAAGATCACCATGGTCGGAGGAAGTTCGTAGAAGATCGCGCCGGTCACCGCGGCCACCAGGAGACTCGCGGCAACCGGTCGTTTAGCAACAAACCGCCAGTGCTCTGCCCGCTCCAGCTGTTGCCGGTGACGGAAGAAGAGGAGCACCAGCAAGAGAAACAGCATCCCCTGGAGGACCACGATCCCGGCGTGCCGGGCCAAGAATATCTTCCCCGGCCAGGAGACCTGGGCCAACCCGGTTTGCGCGCCATTCCGTACCGCGGTGGCCAATTCAAAGAAATATTGCGACGAGAGCATTGGATGATCGGGGCTCAGCGAGACATCACCATGCGTGAGCACCATGAGCCCGTCAACCTCGGCGGTCAGTGCATTAATCCTCGTTTGCAAATTACCGGCTTGATTTTGGAGAGTCAGGAGAGGCTTGAGTTGTCGCAGGAGAAGAGCGAAGGCGGCGTCGATAATGCTCCGGGCCTTGGTCAGAGTCGCGGCGATTTCCTCAAGCGGCTCATCCTTGAGCAACGCCGTCTGCCAAGCGCTCCACTGGGTCCGTTCAGCTAACCACTCTTTTCTCAGTTGCCCCAAGATCCTCACCTGTACCGTTACGGATGTGCTGACCTCTGCCAGCGCCCCGTCCACGCTCTTGATATCGGCTCTGAGTTGAGGAAGCCGGCCGGCCCACTCGTGCGTCGAGGTCTGCAACGCCCGGAACTGACTAGCATCGTGCTCGTCGATGATGGCACTGATTTCCTCGAGCTGTTTCTTCACCCGCCCGAGATCCACCCCATCCGCAATCATGGCTTCGAGGCTGGCGAGACGATTGGACAAGGCCGTCACCCGGGGGACGAGGTCGGCAAGCTCAGGGACAGCCGGCGGCTGTGCGGTTGCCGCCGCCGAGAACTGCGCGCCCTGGGGGTCCTGCGCGGCCAGCTTTTCCGGCGAGAGCAAGAGGGCAAGGAGCAAGCCAACTCGGCAGAGGGTCTGTAACGAGCATCTCATATAGATACGCTACGGGAAGATATGGATTTCATAAAGACACTCTCTGTGTGGGTGCCACTGGCGGCTTATCCGCTAGTGCGAGGGAAGCACACGGGTAGCAAGCTACCCGTGGCACCCTAAACTCCACATCTTGGTGTGTTTTCCCTATAGGTCATCAAGGAATCATGCCGCATTCGAACAGTTTGTTGGCAATAGGAGCTGCCACACGGTTGAGAAACTCAGTGCGCATCTGGGGATCATTGTGCAGCATTTCCACCACGCGCTGCTCTATCTGCGCCTTTTTCCCGGTCGGTGGCTGGCTTTTCTGCATGGCCAACTGCTGGCAGGAAGAGGTCTGATATTTCTCGATGACCTTCTGGGCGATCTTATCCATGATCGGGTACTGCTGAGCGCGGGCGAGGCCAACCTGCAGCAGCACGAACGCTAAGGCAAACAGGGACGAACGTCTGATCATCACTTTCTCCTTCTCGCAAAGGGCGGCTTGGCAACTTCGCGGTGTACGATTCTATCCGTCGTTACCCTGACTGTCTTACAGTAAATTGGAGACGCCGTTAAGCACCAACCCCAGAATGACCGTGTAAAACAGGAACGACACGAGCGCATGGAACAGGATGAGTCTGCGCATAGTATGGCTCGTCACGTTGACATCAGACACTGCCGCAGTCATCGCCACGGTAAAGGAGACGTACATGAAGTCCCAGTACGTAAAGGGGCCTTCGCTGGGGCCCTGTTCCCCTTGAAACTCTAACCCTTTGGCGTACGGCTGGGGGGGGATGGCGCCGGCTTTGTTGTAATACACGTGCGCATAGTACAACCCAAACCTGGTGTGCAGGAAGACCCAGGAGGAGAAGACGGCGATCACCGAGACCACGGTATGAAGCGTCTGATCAATCGCCGACTTCCCTTGGAGATTGGCGACCATATAGGCCAAGGCGCCGAGGCTGACGACAGTTACGACTACGGTGACCAAGAGCATCAGGCCGCTCCGCGGATCGTGGAGTTGGGAGCGCTCAGCCGTTTCGCTCGCCGGCACCTGATTCATCATCAACACAACCAGAGACACCCACGAGACCGCCGCCACGATCCAGGTCAGGACCACGGCGCTCCACGGGTGCACCAGGCGTGAACCGAGCAGGAAAGTCAGAGCCGCAAACGCCAGGGAGAGATACATGCGGGAACGAGAGGGTATGAGGGCGAGGGTTGAGATCATTCGGGATATTCCTTCCTTCCTTCCTTACTCAAAGTTGACAGGATGCCCAGTACCATGCCGTATTTTCGCTGACAATACGGGCGCTTGGGAGTTCCCTCTCCCCTTGTGGGAGAAGGAACCCTTCATGCCTGCGTCAGGAGTCAAGCTGTAAAGTTTGAGTACTTAGTAAAGGGGACCGTGCGGCGCGGGGGAATTTTTGATGGACAAGCACTCCCAGCCGTGCGTGTCAGTGGGATTTACAAACCGCTATTTTTCGGATGAACTTCAGCCCTATACAGATGGTTTTAGAGGAGGTAGCTATGCCGGAGAGCACAAGCGGCACTGAGGACCCACAGACGGCGTCCTGGACCGACTCGGTTGCCGCCAGTGGCAGGGACGCGTTACGTAGCATCGAAGGCGGCATTGGCACGGTGGGCCGTGGGGTCTGGGAAGTCTTTCGCGAACTCCCCATCCTCGGGGCGCTCATCGGGGGCGGCCTGGGGCTGGGCGCTGCCATAGCAGTCGGCGTGGGCGAGTTGGCAGTCACCCTCATTGCCTCCTATGTCGGCTACCGCATGCTGGCCTACGGGGAAACGATAACCGAGGCGTTTGAGAAGAGCATCGAGCTCAGGGAAGGCAAACTTCTCGATGAGGAGATACGGGAGTCCGCCCTGGAGGAATAAGGGCGGTTCGGCACAGCCGTAAGAGCCACAACCCTAGAGCGGTTTTCAATTGCCTTTACCCAATGCGTTCACCCTTCGACAGGCTCAGGGCGAACGGAAAA
>JACQEL010000232.1 GCA_016200595.1 Deltaproteobacteria bacterium | reverse complement strand
TTTGCTCTTGCCACAGCTCCAGTTACCCTCTCCGCTGCAGGTGCGTGTCGGCATTCACACCGGGTTAGTAGTGGCAGGGGAAATGGGAAGTGGACAGTACCGGGAAGCGCTTGCCATCGTGGGTGAGACGCCCAACATTGCCGCTCGGCTGCAAGAAAAAGCCCGGCCCAACAGCGTGGTTATCAGCCAGATGACCTCCCGGCTCGTCAGCGGCTTATTTGAGTGCCAAAATCTAGGGTCACACACGCTCAAAGGCCTCTCCACGCCGCTGGCGATATACCAGGTTTTAAGGGAGAGTGAGGTCCGGAGCCGCTTTGAGGTGGCCGTGACGACAGGGCTGACGCCGCTGGTGGGCCGTGCCGAAGAACTCGCAGTGTTGCGGCGGCGCTGGGAGCAGGCTACAGCCGGCACAGGACAAGTAGTGTTGCTCAGCGGCGAGCCTGGGATTGGCAAATCCCGGCTGGTGCAGGAGCTCAAAGGGCAGTTCGCGCGCGAAGGGGCGACGCGCATTGAGTTTCGCTGCTCGCCTTATCACCAGAACAGTGCGCTGTATCCGATCATTGACCATTTGCAACGCTTTCTACAGTTTACGCGAGAGGATGCTCCGGCAACAAAGCTGGAGAAACTCCAGCTTGCACTCAGCCACTATCGTTTCTCACAAGCCGATACAGTACCTCTCTTGGCCGCCCTATTGTCACTTCCGCATCCCGCAGGCTACCCGCCTATTATCGGGAGTCCCCAAAAACAGAAGGAAAAGACGCAGGCTGCCATAGTGGCGTGGATAATCGAGGAGACGGAGAAGGCTGCCGTGTACTGTGTGTGGGAAGATTTACACTGGGCCGATCCCTCGACGCTGGAGGTGCTGACCCTCATTATGGACCAAGCGCCGACTGCGCGCCTGTACGTACTGTTGACCTTTCGCCCTGAGTTCACTTCACCTTGGGGAAACCGCTCACATCTCAGCCAGATTACGCTCAGCCGCTTAGGACGTAGTCAGGTCGAGATGATGGTCGAGCGAGTCACGGACGGCAACGCCCTGCCCCCAGAAGTGGTACAGCAAATCGTGGTGAAGACCGATGGTGTACCCTTATTTGTCGAAGAATTGACCAAAAGTGTGATCGAATATGGAATAACCGTAGAAGCAACGCAGGGGTCGCCCCTGCCGCCGCTGGCGATTCCCGCCACGTTGCATGATGCTCTGATGGCGCGGCTGGACCGCTTGTCCACAGTCAGGGAGATTGCCCAACTGGGCGCCACCATCGGGCGGCAGTTCAGCTATGAGCTCCTGCACGCGGTCTCCCCACTCGACGAGGAAACATTGCAGCAGGGGCTGAAGCAGTTGGTAGAGGCGGAATTGGTGTATCCGCGGGGGCTAGGGCTGCAGGTCCGCTATCTCTTCAAGCATGCGCTCATTCAGGATACGGCCTATCAGTCATTACTCAAGAGCACGCGACAGCAGTATCACCCCCAGATTGTGCAGGTGCTCGTGGAACACTTCCCCGAGACCGTGGAGACGCAACCGGAGTTGGTGGCGCATCATTACACCGAGGCAGGTCTGATAGAGCAGGCTATTCCGTATTGGCAGCAGGCTGGGGAGCACGCCAGCCTACGCTCGGCGTATGTGGAAGCGGTTGCTCACTTCACCAGGGGGCTGGAGGTGCTCAAGACCTTGCCCGACACTCCCGAGCGCGCCCAGCAAGAACTGACCCTACAGCTTGCCCTGAATGATGCCTTGCTCCCTGTCAAAGGCTATACGGCACCAGAAATGGAAAAAGCTGTGACCCGGGCCCGGGAACTGTGCCAGCAGCTGGGGGAGACTCCCCAGCTCTTCCCCGTGCTGTTTAGACTGTTTTTGTTTTATGGTAACCGGGGAGGGGAGCTCCAGACGTTACGTGAGCTGGCGGAGCAGATGATGCGTCTGGCCCAGAGCGTTCAAGACCGCTTTCTCCTCTCGTTGGCTCACTGGACACTAGGGGTCACATTGCTCGTGCTTGGAGAGTTGACCTCGGCTCAGACACACCTGGAGCAGGCGATTGCTCTATATGACCCCCGGAAGCACCCTCGCCTCACCGTCGGTACGGCTGACCCGAGAGTGAATTGCCTATCCTTTGTATCCTGGACCCTGTGGTCTCTTGGCTATCCAGACCAGGCCCTGAAGAGGAGCCATGAGGCAGTAGCCTTGGCCGCAGCGCTGTCTCACCCCTATAGTTTGGCATATACCTTGGCGCTTGCTGCCTGGTTCCATCTTCTCCGCCGGGAGGAGCAGCTAGCCCGAGAGCGGGCAGAGGCGACGATGGCACTGTCAACCGAGCAGGGGTTTCCGCTCTGGTTGGCGCATGGGACGATAACGCGGGGCTGGGCACTCGCTCAGCAAGGGCAGGGCATGGAGGGGATTGTTGAGATTCACCGCGGGCTGGCGGCTTACCGAGACATGGGCATGGAGTTGTATCGGCCCCAGTCCCTTGCCCTGCTCGCTGAGGTGTACGGACAGGTAGGACAGGCAGCAGAAGGGCTGAAGGTGTTAGCTGACCGACCATCCGGGGCGGAACAGTATCGGCTCAAGGGAACGCTTACGTTCCAGCAGTTCAACGTTCAAGGTTCAACGTTCAAAGAAGCAGAGGCGGAAGCCGAAGCGTGTTTTCTCAAGGCCATCAAGATTGCCCGCCGTCAGAGTGCCAAGTCGTTGGAACTACGGGCGGTGATGAGTTTGAGCCGGCTGTGGCAGCAGCAGGGCAAGAAGGATGAAGCCCGACAATTGCTAGCTGAGATTTACGGCTGGTTCACCGAAGGGTTTGAGACGAAGGACTTGCAAGAGGCCAAGGTATTGTTAGAGGAATTGGGGTAACGCATGCCGAACTATTGCTAGCTTACAGAAGTTTTACGAATCCGGCTTGTGTGAAGTTATGGTCAGAGGTGAACGACTGGATGATCCTTGACTGCTTCATCACTTCAAAAGGCGATCCACGCTGCCGTATCAACGAAGATCTTCCCCACAACTCAGGCTTTCTTCGGCTTGCCATACAAGTAGTGGTCGTGCTGGTGAGCTAAATCTGCGATCCCGGTCTCCATAGCACAGTCCTCCAGCAGTCGTGTGAGAGTGTTCCACGCCTCATTGTCAACCGCGGACATCTCTTTCGCAGATTCCTCATCGAGGAATGTGATAATTACTGGTTGCCCGTTGCGCTCTTCCACGGGCTCGCTCGGACGGGCAACGCCATTCTGGAATATTCCCTTCACGGAGAGCATGGCTTGTCCTTTCTTTCGCATCATTACTCCCCCATCAAGATGTCAGATTACGAGGACGGTTCTTTACTCTCACCCCGCCGCACTCCATTTGATTGCCGCATTCGCTTCTCGCTTTGCGATCTCTTGCCGCACCAACGGAATCAACTCTCGTCCGTAATCGATGGCATCTTCGAGGGGGTCGAAGCCACGAATCAAGAACGTGGTGACGCCGAGTTGGTAATATTCGAGCAGTGCCTCCGCGACCTGTTCGGGAGTACCAACCAGTGAGGTTGTGTTTCCGCGCGCTCCGGTTGCTGCGGCAACTTCGGTCCACAACCGCTTGTCTAGCACCTTGCCGCGCGCCGCAGCGGCGAGCAGGCGCTGCGACCCCACATTCTGCGGGGTGTTCTTGGTAAGACTAAGCGGAGCTTTCCCGCGCATCGTCTGGATCGTCTGGATAATGTGGTCCGCGCGTACCCAGGCCTCTTGCTCGGTTGCCGCCAGGACAGGTCGCATCGAAAGGCTGAATCTCACCTCTCGACCATGCCGCGCAGCCGAGGCGCGAACCTTCCGGATTGTCAGGGCAGCCTCATCCAGCGGTTCCCCCCATAAAGCGTAAACGTCGGCATGTTTGCCCGCGATCTCAATCGCCGCGTCTGAAGACCCGCCGAAATAGATCGGCAGCTGCGGCTTCTGCAAAGGTTTTACGTCCGAGAAGGCGGCATTGAACCGATAGTATTTGCCTTCATGGTCGATGGGCCGGTCACTGGTCCAGATGCGCTTGAGAATCTCGACGTACTCGTCCGTGCGAGCATACCGCTCATCATGGGCCAGATAATCCCCATCTTTATGTTGGTCGTTGTCGTCACCGCCTGAGATGACATGAATAGCAAGGCGGCCCGAGCTGAAATGGTCGAGAGTTGCCAACTTACGCGCAGCTAGTGTCGGGGCAACGAACCCGGGCCGATGGGCAAGCATCAAGCCGAGCCGTTCAGTTGCCCAGGCCGCGGCGGCAGCCACGAGGAAACCGTCGGGACCATTGCTGAAATAGCCGATGAGGATCCGGTCGAAACCGGCATCCTCATGCGCTTGAGCGAAGCGGCGGACGTAGTCGCGGTCGATCGCCGGTCCGTGCGGCGGGTGGATCTCAGATGCTGCCTGAGCTCCGATCATGCCGATGAATTCAACGCCCATTAGGTAGTCTCCTTGTGAGTCTGCGTCGCGAAGGCAGCACGTCCGGCTGCCAGTAAAATGCTATCGTTCTGTGGTGTGTGAATCCGACTACAGAGGACGTCGCGGTAGTGGCGCTCGAGCGGATTGTGTCGGCTCAGGCCAGGATTGCCGATAAGGGCGACGGCGCGCTCGACCGCTTCGATGGCGTTATTGGTGGCGGTGAGCTCGATCAAGCTGCTTTCGTGTGCCGAGGGGGTGACACCATGATCGGTCCGTTCCGTGGCGGTGCGAATCAGTATCCAGTTAGTCAGCAGTTTACCGTCTAGCTCGCCAACCGCTTCCTGGAAACGTGGCAGTGAGGCCAGCGGAGCACCGAGATTGGATGGCGTTCGCTGGGTCAGATACGTGACGAGCCAGTCGCGCGCGGCTCGCGCGACCCCGTCATACAATGCCGCGATAGGGAGCGTGAACCAAGCGGTCTGTTCTGCATCGGGTGGAGACCATTCCGACGGTTGGCGAATGTCAACCGCATAATCGAGCGGCACGCGAGCACCTTCGAAAATCACCTCGTGGCTTGCGCTCGCTCTCATCTTTGGAACTGGCCACAGTGGCAGGAAGTCCACCGCGCGCTGGGGTCCCCAAGTCGGGCTCGACTCGCAGATGATTGATGAGTGAACCCTTTTCGACGGCGTCGCGGAAAATACGCTCGCGCAGATGAAGAGGCCATTGTGGGCTCCGTGCCAGGAGCGCGTGCGCTATGTACTGCATGGTGAGCACGAGCGCGGTCGAGGCGTCGCCCCGTGCAATCCCACCGATAACGTCACAGACTGCAGTGAGACCGGCTCCGTGGCCGCCGTACTCGTGCGGCACCATCAGATCGAGCAAACCGGCGGTCTTGAGCCGGTCGAAGTTTTCAAAAGGAAACGAACCATCGCGATCGTGGGCGGCCGCGCGGCCGGCGAATTCATGCGCCAGTTCGGTCACGAGTTCGGCCAGCCTACTGTGGTTGGCTCGGTTGCCAGGGAAGGTATCGCTCATGCGTATGTCTCATGCAGTGGAGTGTCGTTGATATTTGTCAGGGCGTGACATGTTATGCCCTTATGGAAAACCCAGTCATAACGGCAAGCACGCAAAAAAACTAGTGGTTCGTTGCAATAGGGGTGAGGGGTGAACCGTGAAGATGTCATTTCCGCGAACGCGGGAATCTAGAGCAATTTTCATTTGCATGTAGCCTTTCCCGTTCGTGCTGAGCGTAGCCGCCTCAGCGGCGAAGTCGAAGCACGGCTTATGGAGCGGCCTTCGACTTCGCTTCGCTACGCTCAGGCCGAACGGAATACCCTTGCCAGCTAAACTGATATGAAAACCGCTCTAGGCAGGGTAACCTGCGCCGTCTTGAGATTCCTGGATGCCCGCCTACGCGGGCATGACAGGCTGGCAAAATCAATGCGATGAACTCCGAAATGTAAGTGGCGGCTCAAAGGCCGTGATCCTCGGTGGCTCGCCGAGGTACCTCTCAACTTCCACCAACGTGGTCTGTGCACTTGGCCCCTGTGCCAGCCGCGACGTTCCCTTGTCGAGCGTCAGAACGTTAGGATTGCCGTGCTTGTCGAGGCTCCCGACCACTCCCGGTTGTTCCGGGTCATACCAGGCCCCGGTCGAGATCTGTATGACACCCGGCCGCAGGTCCTTGCTCAGAACGGCACCGGCTAGCATCGCACCGCGATCGTTGAACACACGCACCACGTCGCCGTCACCAATCCCGCGGCGCGCAGCATCCACCGGATTGATCCGCATTGGCTCGCGCCCGGCTATTTTACTGTCTTGGCTGATACGGCCCATGTCCATCTGGCTATGGAGACGCGTACTTGGCTGGGTTGTCAGTAGATGAAGCGGATAGCGCTGTACCTGACGACTACCCAACCATTCGGCTGGCTCGAACCAGGCCGGATGACCCAGGCAGTCCTCATAACCAAATTCGGCGATGGTTTCGGAGAAGATCTCGATGCGTCCCGATGGTGTGACGAGCGGATAGTAGAGCGGGTCGCGGCGAAAGTCCGCAAACTGTACGAAAGGATTTGGTGCCTTGGGCATCTCAAAGTAGCCGTGCATCCAGAACTCGTCAAAGTCCGGCCAGCACATCTCCCAACGAGCGGCCTGTTTTCGCGCCGTATCATAAAGATGACGCACAAACTCCAGTGCGGTGCGTCCTTCGGTAAACGTCTCGCGCACTCCGAAGCGGTCCGCCAAATCGGAGAAGATAGTAAAGTCGTCGTGCGCTTGGCCGACCGGCGCAATCGCCTGTTTCATCGCCACGATGAAACGGTCGCGCGAACTCGCGCCGATATCGTCGCGTTCCAGCGTGGTCGTGGCTGGCAGCACGATATCCGCGTGCTTCGCTGTCGCTGTCCACCATGGCTCATGGACAATGATCGTCTCCGGTCGCTGCCACGCCCGGCTCAACCGGTTGAGGTCCTGGTGGTGGTGGAACGGATTGCCACCGCTCCAATAGACCAAACGGATGTCGGGATAGAGGAGGTCACGACCGTTGTACTGGAAAGGTTGTCCGGGGTTGAGCAGCATGTCAGTAATCCGCGCGACCGGGATGAAGCTGCTGATTGGGTTGTGACCGATCGGCAATTCGGGAGTTGGCGCGTCCGGCCGCAGGCCAGCAAGGCCTTCCGCACTGCCGTAACCGAAACCGAACCCACCGCCTGGCAAACCAATCTGTCCAAGCAGCGCCGCCAGGGTGATCACCGCCCAAAACGGCTGCTCGCCATGGTCACTGCGCTGCAGCGACCAGTTCGCCGTGATGAACGTGCGGGACTGTGCCATGCGCCGCGCTAGGCTGCGGATACTATCCGCCGGCAGCTCGCTGAGGTCTGCCGCCCACTCTGCATCCTTTGCAATCCCATCGGCACCACCGAGCAGGTAGTCGCGGAAGTGCTCGAACCCAACGCAGTAACGTTCTAGAAAGTCTTCGTCATGCAACCCCTCTTTTACCAGAGTGTGGGCGAGGGCGAGCATGATGGCGGTATCACTGTTGGGACGCGGCGCCAGCCATTCGGCGTCAAGGAACGTCGCGGCATCATCGCGGATCGGGCTGATATTACAGAAAGTGATACCAGCCGCTTTCGCCTTGCTGAGCCAGTAACGGGTGGTGTGCTCGCCAACCCCGCCGGGGGTCACCTGAGTGTTGCGCAGCGGCACCCCACCGAACATGACCACGAGATCCGTGTGGTCAGCGATGCTCTGCCAGCTGGTACCGCCGGCCACCGTTCGCGTATCACCAAGAACCCGTTTGACGAGTACGCTTCCGGCGGCAGTGCTGTAGGTGTCCTTCGTGCCGGTGAAGCCGCCGATCTTCACGAGGAAACGTTGGAGCTGCGATTTTGCCTGATGGAAGCGCCCGGCGCTCGACCAACCATATGAACCGCCGAAGATGGCCTTATTGCCATAGTCGGCAATGACCCGTTTGAGTTCACTCTCGACCAGATCGAGAGCATGCTCCCAGGTCACGGGAATGAACCGCTCACCGCCCCGTCCCTCATTTGCTCCACCCGGACCATGCTTAAGCCATCCCTCCCGGACGGCTGGTTGCATCACCCGGCAGTGGTGATGCACCGCGTCCGGAATTGAGCGGAGGAGCGGCGACGGGTCAGGGTCTGAGGCGAAGGGCCTAACCTCCACGACACGCCCTGCGGCGACGATCGGTTCGAAGACGCCCCAGTGGGAGCTGTTCAGAGCATTTTTCACCTCAGCCTACCTGCTCTCTATCCGTAGAGACGCG
>JACQEL010000231.1 GCA_016200595.1 Deltaproteobacteria bacterium | reverse complement strand
GGTTAGTAGTGAGAGGTGGTTCTCTATACCCTCTTGTTCTTGTTACCATCTGACTGTTAATACCTGAACCTTCACCGCGAAGGAAGTCGAAGGAGTAGAGAAGGCTATGTCACACAATCTTTTCAACACCTTACAGACCTTTAGTCTCGGCGCTGGCCGTACGGGAAAGTTTTACTCCTTGCCGCAACTGGAAAAGAGCGGCATCGGGCCAATCTCCAGATTACCGGTGAGCATACGCATCGTCCTCGAATCCGTCTTGCGCAATTACGATGGCAAGAAAATTACCGAAACGGATGTGCGTACTCTGGCCAACTGGGGGGCTAATGCCGAGCGCACTGAGGAAATTCCCTTCGTTGTGGCCCGCATTCTCCTGCAAGACTTTACCGGGGTCCCGCTCCTTGTCGATCTCGCGGCTATGCGGTCCGCGGTCGCCCGTATGGGGAAAGACCCGCAAATCATCGAGCCGCTTGTCCCGGTAGACTTGGTCGTCGATCACTCAGTCCAAGTCGATTATGCGGGGACGAACGATGCCCTGCGGTTGAATATGGCGCTGGAATTCAAACGGAACCATGCCCGCTATCAGTTTCTCAAGTGGGGGATGCAAGCGTTTCAGAGCTTCAAGGTTGTGCCCCCCGGCATCGGCATCGTGCATCAGGTCAATCTCGAGTATCTGGCTCGCGGAGTGCTGGAAAAAGAAGGCGTGCATTACCCGGATACGCTGGTCGGTACCGATTCGCACACCACGATGATCAACGGTCTTGGCATCGTCGGCTGGGGTGTGGGTGGCATCGAAGCGGAAGCCGGTATGCTGGGCCAGCCGGTCTATTTCTTGACGCCGGATGTAGTGGGAGTCCATCTGAGCGGCTCGCTGCGCGAAGGTATTACCGCAACCGATTTAGTCCTGCACCTGACTCAGATGCTGCGCAAAGCCAATGTCGTCGGCAAGTTTGTCGAGTACCATGGTGAAGGAGCGGCCACTTTGCCTGTACCCGATCGCGCGACTATCGCCAACATGGCGCCAGAATATGGCGCAACCATGGGGTTTTTCCCGATTGACGAAGAAACCTGCACCTACTTTAAGGCGACGGGGAGAACGGACGAACAGATTGAGACTTTGCGCAATTATTTTCAGGCGCAAGGGTTGTTCGGTATTCCGCGCCGGGGCGAGTGTGCGTACAGCCAGGTTCTGGAGGTGAACCTCGCCGAGGTGCAACCGAGTGTGGCTGGACCAAAGCGCCCGCAAGACCGTATCGACCTGCCTCAACTCAAAGAGACATTTCTGACGCTCCTGCAAAAACCCATCACCGAGAACGGGTACGGCAAATCGCAGGATGAGCTGGGGAAGCGCTTTCCCGTCACTATCGGTGTGCAGCCGGAAGAGGAATTGCCCAAGGCACGAGCAGACCTGGGAGATGGAGACGTGTTGATTGCCGCCATCACTTCCTGCACCAACACCTCCAATCCCAGCGTGATGGTGGCAGCCGGACTCTTGGCGAAAAGAGCGGTCGAAAAAGGGTTATCCGTGCGCCCGACGGTAAAAGCCTCGCTTGCCCCGGGCTCGCGGGTGGTCACCGAGTATCTCGAAAAGACCGGTCTGCAGGCTTATCTCAACCAGCTCGGCTTTACCCTGGTTGGCTATGGTTGTACCACCTGTATTGGCAATTCTGGCCCGCTTGATCCTCATATCGAAGAGGTAGTGACGAAGAACGACCTCGTCGGCGTGAGCGTCTTGAGCGGCAACCGTAACTTCGAAGCACGTGTCCATCAAAGCATCAAAGCGAACTTTCTGATGAGTCCGCCGCTTGTCGTTGCCTTCGCCCTTGCTGGCCGGGTAAATATCAACCTGGCAAAAGAACCCCTCGGCAAGGACAAAGAGGGTACAGACGTCTACCTACAAGATATTTGGCCGAGTCTGGCGGAAATCCGTGATCAGATGTTCGCCGCCTTCGACTCAGCGACGTACCGCCGGCTCTACGCTGACTTCGCCGCGCACAATCCTTTATGGAACGAGATCCCCAGTACAACCGGCGCCGCTTACCAATGGGACCCAGATTCCACTTACATCCAAGAGCCGCCTTTCTTTGAAAAATTTAGTCTGGCGCCGGGACAGATTGGTGATCTTACCGGCGCACGACCGCTGGCAATCTTCGGCGATTCGGTGACCACCGACCACATCAGCCCAGCAGGTTCGATCAAAACAACCTCTCCAGCCGGTCTCTACCTCCAAGAGAAAGGCGTTACGGTCGACGACTTCAACAGCTACGGCGCACGCCGAGGCAACGACCGCGTGATGACGCGCGGGACATTTGCCAACGTGCGGATTAAAAACCTCATGGTTCCGGGTGTTGAGGGCGGCGTGACCACATATCAGCCGGGCGGTGAACTGCTGAGCATTTATGATGCCGCGGTCAAATACCAAGCCGCGAATGTCCCTCTCATGGTCTTCGCCGGGCAAGAATACGGGACTGGCAGCTCGCGCGACTGGGCAGCAAAAGGCCCACGCCTATTGGGAGTCAAGGCAGTCATCGCCCAGAGCTTCGAGCGTATCCACCGCAGCAACCTCGTTGGCATGGGTGTCTTACCCTGCCAATTTAAGGAAGGCAGCAGTGTACAGGCACTGAAGCTTGATGGAAGTGAAACCTTCGACCTCGTCGGTCTCTCCAATCGTATCAAACCCCGTCAAGACGTGACTTTAGTCATCCACCGTGCTCAGGGTTCAAGCGAAACAGTCCCAGTGACATTACGCATAGATACCCCGATCGAAATCGAGTACTACCGGCACGGCGGCATCCTGCAGTATGTGCTCGGACAGTTGCTCACCCAGGCCTAAGACGGAGGAGGGGGTTCGATTGCACGTCCTCCTTTTCAGCAGCCCTTACCCTACTCTTCTTCCACAGGGCCACAGTCTAGGAGTGAGCAAAAAGCTCGCTCCTAGTACCCTGCCAATCTCGAAACTTTAGGCCTTTCTCATGCCTAGGCTCTGCCTGGGTTTGCCCTGTGATCGTGGCGCTGCCGCCTCCGGGGATTGCGTTCCCAGGCAGAGCCTGGGAACGCGGTTGTCAACTGAGGATTTCTGTAGCCTCCCATTGCGCTTTGCCCATGTGGCTCCTATGATTCCGAGCTACATATGGCCACCCGGCCCTGGTTTTTTCTGCTTTTCCTGCTTCTCGCGCCGTCAGAGAGCCTCGCGGCAGAGGATCTCATGGACCAGTACGTGTCCATGCCTGGCTCATACACCTTCGTCCGACGCGCTCCCGAAGGGGCAACTGGGGATTGTGTGCGGGTCATGATTTTCGAAGATTTCCTGTGTCCAGCCTGCTATCACACCGCTACCGATTTGATTCCTTCTCTGCAAGAGAAATACGGCGCCCGTCTTGAGGTGCGCTTTTTCGCCTACCCCTTTATCCACCCAGACTCGCGCATACCAGCGCGGGCCTACGCGATTGCTCAGGAGATGGGGCTAGGCGAACAAATGCAGCAAGCGTTGTTCCGCGCCCACTTTGAAGAAGAGGTCGACACCACGACGCGTGAAGGGCTGGCCAAGGTAGCCGATAGTGTCGGACTTGCTCCAGAGCTCTTTCTGAGCCGCCTGGATAGTGATGGCGGCACTGCCGCGGTTGAGCACAATCTGTCCCAAGGCAATAGCTATCACCTCGAGGCAGTTCCCGGCATCATCTTTGATGGCTGGATCAAGGCCACCGAACTGTCTCAGGAGAACATGGAAAAAATCATTAATGGCTTGCTGGAGAAGAAGAAGGACTCAGGGGCAAAGGCAGCAAAAACTGCTCACAAGGGAGGGAAATCTACGCCATGACTACGGAGGATCGCGGCTATCTGTATCACCTTGGGGAGAGGCTGATTGAGCAGCGTAAGCTCGTCTTGATCGGTGTTACAGTCATTACTTTGATCTTTGCGGTCTTTGCCCTCCGCCTGAACATGGTCACCCGCTTCGATGAGCTGTTACCGCAAAATCATCCCTTCATTCAGGTTCACAATCAGTACTCGCAAACGTTCGGTGGTGCCAATACCATCACTATTATGCTGGAGGTCAAGGAAGGTACGATCTTTACCAAGGAAACCTTGACGAAGATTTTCGAGATGACCCAGCGGCTGGACAAAATCTATGGGGTCAATCATGACCTGATTAACTCGCTGGCCCATCGCACCAATCGTCGCGTACGGATGCTGAGCGGCGGCATGCAAGTGGTAGAGCCCGTCATGGGCAACGCCCCCAAGAACACTCAGGAGGTTGACCTGGTACGACAGATCGTCCACACCTCCCGTAACCTCTACGGAGTCATCGTGTCGCTGGATGAGAAGGCCGCTTTGATTACCGCCACGTTCATCGAGGGGCGCCTCAATCATCGTCGGCTGTTCGATGAGATTTCCCGTTCGATCGTAGAACCGTACGAAGACCAGAACACGCAGGTCTACGTCGCCGGAGAGCCCTGGAAATATGGCTGGGTGTACTACTATGCCCGGGAAGTCTTTCTCATCTTCTTAGGCACAGCGCTCTTGATGTGGGGACTGCTCTATTGGTACTTCCGCGACATTCGTGGAGCCCTACGGCCAACGGTCACCGGCGTCATCTCAGCGATCTGGGGGTTAGGCTTCATTGACATGATCGGCTTCAGCCTCGATCCTCTCACCCTGGTGATTCCCTTCTTCATCACCGCCCGAGCGGTCAGCCACTCCGTGCAGATGCACGATCGTTATTACGAAGAGTACAAGAAAGCCAAGTGGCAAAAAGAACCCGCCATCATTGCCTCCTTCGCGGAATTGTTTGTCCCTACCCTCTCCGGCATTCTCACTGACGCGTTGGGCCTGCTCGTTATTCTGTTTGTGCCCATCGTGCTCTTGCAGAAGTTAGCGATCAGCGCCGCCGTGTGGATTCTGGCAATCACTGTCAGTGAGTTATTACTGAATCCCATCGTCTATTACTATCTGCGCGAGCCTGATATTCGCGTGGTCGAGGCACGCGAGCACGGACTGTTCAAGCGCTTTATCTACGCGGCAACCGATGCCATCCTCTCGCCTGTCGGCAAAACACTGACCCTGCTCGGCTGGGGAGTTGTCTTGGTTGCGAGCGTCTACTATTGCCAACACCTCGTGGTTGGCGACCCCACTTCTGCCGAACCTTTGCTGCAGCGAGACGCTCCTTATAACGTGGCCCATGCGCACATTCAGGAGACCTTTGGCGGAATCGAGCCCTTGATGATCGTGATCGAGCGCAAAGGCACGCAGAGCTCGGTGGCGGCGCCTGAGGTGCTACGGGCGATCGAGAAGCTGCAACGCTATATGGAGCGCGACCCTTCGGTGGGAGCAAGTTTCTCTTTTGTCGATATCCTCCCGGTAGTCAATGCGGCGGTCCATGATTTGGAAGCCAAGTGGGAGGTGCTTCCTCGCACCCCCAGTCAGGTGAGTCTGCTGCTTGCCGCCTACTTCAACGGCACGTCGTACAACGACACCAACCGCTTCATCGACTTCAATCTCAGAGCCGCACCTATCTGGTTTTACTGTACCGACCATAAGGGAGAGAATATTCGCCGAGTGCTCAAACGCGCCCAGGAGTTTATTGACGCGAACCCTCTTGAATCTGCCCAGTTTCGCCTGGCTGGGGGACGGATCGGGGTTCTGGCCGCGGCCAATGCCGAGCTGCTCAAAAATGACATTCTCGTCAACGTCTTAGGCTTCACTACAATCTTTTTTGTTCTCCTGATCACCTACCGGTCAGTGCTTGCGGGGCTTTATATGCTGATTCCCTTGTTCGCCGCGAACGCGGTGGTCAACGCCTACATGGGGGCGCGTGATATTGGCATTAACATTAATACACTCCCCGTAGTGACTGTCGGAGTCGGCTTTGGCATCGACTATGGTCTGTATATCGTGAGCCGCATGATTGAGGAGTACCGGACTGGGGTGGCTTTACCCACAGCTATCCGTGAGGCGGTGGCGACCTCGGGCAAGTCAGTCACCTTCACCGCGATTACCATGATCCTGGGCACTCTCCTGTGGACGTTCTCTCATATTCGCTTCAACTCAGAGATGGGGCTCCTCCTCGCTTTATGGATGGGCGTCAGTTTCTTGGCGACAGTCACCTTGCTCCCGGTGATGGTAGTCGTGCTCAAGCCGCGCTTTATCTTGCGTGAACGTCCCACGTGAGCAACATGACGAGAAAACAGTTTGACAAGAACAAAAAGGGAATAGGCGCTCTCTGAGAAGGATTCTATTTTTGTTAAGTCCTGAGAACACCCGGAGCCTCCCCTCCACCAGGAGGTAGGAAAAGCCTATTATCAGACTATTGACTGAGGAGATATTCTTTCGGCACTCTATCGACATACAGCATAGAAGCTGGAAGGGAAGCCATGGGTATGACTCGCGCTCCACCACCTGGCCTATCAAGTAGTTTGGCAAGGGAAACCTTGAGCCGTAATCGCCCACAATCAATTCTCAACAGCAAAGCAAAGGAGGGCACCCTATGCAGTTATGTTGCTGGATGAAGACCGCCTGCGCCGTTATGGTCGCGGGGGCGGTCAGTCTTACCGCTGCGGGTTGGGTCACCGCTGACGTTCAGCCCGGGGATACCATCACCAAAGAAAACATGGATAAAGCCGCCGACCTGCTCACTCCGGCTATGAAGTGGTACGTGCAAAACGGCATGCCGATGAAGATTGCCCCCTATAAGAAGATCCAGTGGCCGCGGCTGTATCGGGAGGCCACTGAGAAGTATGCAGGCCAGGTAAGGATCTCGCCTGATGGCCGAGAGATCTATAACTACGTAGCCGGGGCGCCGTTCCCCAATATCGACACCAACGATCCGCTCGTGGCCTTTAAGATTATGTGGAACCAAGAGCAGAAACCCGCCTACACGGACAACGTCGGCACCGAGTGGATCATGCGACTGGTCAACAGCAAGGGGGAAATGGAACGGCAGTACGGCTCGGGCTTCTGGCGGCGCATGATGTGGACCGGCCGCCTCTACGCTGACCCAAAACCCGTCGTCCCGCATAACCCCGCGATGCGCTACACCGAACAGTTCGGTCCCCTCTTCGAGCCGAACGATCTGAAGGGCGCGGGGACGTTGAGCAACCGCTACATGGCCATGGAATCGCCTGACGACTCGTACATATACCTCCCTGAGCTGCGCCGTGTGCGGCGGATTAGTGTGTCGAACCGCAGCGATGCCTTCTGGGGCAGCGATTATGACCTCGACTCGCTGTGGGGCTTCAATTCCAAAGTCTCCTACTGGACGTTCCGTCTGCTCGGTGAGAAAGAGGTCCTGGCGCCGATGCATAGCGGCAAGTATGGGGATCATTCCATCTGGTGCGCACCCGCCGATGGGAAGGGCGGCATGCGGGCCTTCATGCCCTGCGACATTCCCTGGGAGAAGCGACCGGTGTGGGTGATCGAAGGACTCCCGACGGCGTACAGTCAGTATGCCTTTTCCAAGCGGATCATGTACATCGACAAAGACACTTTAGCGCCGGCGACCATGGAAGCGTACGATCAAGGTGGAGAGCTGTGGAAGGTCTTCTTCAACCTGTTCAATTACACCAAGAAGCCCTATGACGGGTATCCAACCAGGCCGCTGCCTGGAGGCAAGTACGACTATGAGGACGAGTGGGCCTTTGACCCGCACGGCATGATGGCGGACCTCCAGACGGCCCACGGCTGTCCATGGGACGCGCCCTCTGGCTTAACCAAGCCTTCTGACTGGGTCAACGAATGGTACTTCAACGAAGCCGTGCCGATCAACACGGAGCAGGCTTTCTCCATCAACTACCTGATTCAGAGCGCCCGCTAACCCTTTCTCGTCTCCTTGGGGAGGGGTTCGCCCCCCCCCTACAACATCACAAGCGCTTTCACCTCTTCCCTTTTTCTGCTAGGTAAATGCCCATCGTCATACTTTTTCTGGGGAAAAAAGGGGAAGGAACATGGCCGAAGCCGCACAAACAGGCGAAGACAAATCCATCGAGAAAGCAGTCTGGCACTACGTAGGGGTCGGCGTCCTCTGGATATCCCTTTTACTTACCGGCATGGCTCTTGAACGCCTGGGTCTCACCTCATCGATCCTTTCCGGTATCTTGCCGGGAGAGGTTGGTAGCCTGCAAGCGCAAACGACCGAGTGCGAACGCAAACTTGGGACGATCAAGCTCGATCGCGATAACACCAAGCATGAAGAGGCCGGGTTGCGGGTGGAGTTGAAGAAGCTACAGGACCAGTTAGCCGCGAGCCAAAAGTAACCAGCCTAGGTAGCAAGTATGATCGAAGTACACCACGTGACCAAGTATTACGGTCAAGTCAGAGCTCTGCATGATGTCTCTTTTGCGGTGAAAAAAGGAGAAATTGTTGGTCTGCTGGGCCCTAATGGCTCGGGCAAGACCACTTTGATGCGTATCCTCACCGGGTACTTTCCCCCTACCGAAGGGAAAGTACTGGTTGCGGGACTCGACGTAGAAACCTCCTCTCTGGAAGTTCGCCGTCGTCTCGGCTACCTGCCGGAAAATGTTGTGCTCTACCCGGACATGACCGTGCAAGCGTTTCTGTGGTTTTGCGTTCGTGTCAAAGCCCATTCTTCAGCCGAACGCCAGCAGCAAGTCGAACGCGTGCTGCATGAGTGCGCCATTACCCACATGGCGCATCGCCTGATCGGCACGCTTTCTAAAGGGTATCGTCAGCGGGTTGGGCTTGCGCAAGCCCTGCTCTGCAATCCCGAGATTCTGATTTTAGATGAACCCACGATTGGTCTCGACCCGCATCAAGTCATTGAGATGCGCGAACTCATCAAGGGGCTGGGTGGGAAAACCACCGTCTTACTGTCCAGTCACATCCTGCATGAAGTCGGGCTCACCTGCCACCGTGTGGTCATCATTGATAAGGGAAAAATCCTGGCCGAAGATACCGCCGAAGGCCTTAGCGCACGCCTCCAAGGCGCCACGCAAACCTTCGTACGCGCTACAGGTCCCCGCCAGGAACTGCTCGGGGCTTTTCGCGCCCTCACCGGGGTCAGAGAGGTCATGGCCTACGAGGGCAATGACGGACAACAGCTCGGACACAGCTTCGTCGTTACTTCGCCTGATCAGACGATCGCTCGAGAGATCGCCCAGATCGTGGTGCATCACGGCTGGGAACTGCATGAATTGAGGCCAATCACGCTGGGCCTCGAGGAATTGTTCGTGCGCCTGACGGCTGAAGAGCCGAAGGCAGCAGCGTGAGACGCGGCCGTCAGTTGCTATAGTTTTCCTACTTGAGTGGTGGAGAGCGCCGTTCATGCTTCGACTTCGCCCCCAGGGCTACGCTCAGCACGAACGGTAAGGTGGCACGTAGCAGAGACCCGTTCACCCTGAGCCCCCTTCGACTAGGCTCAGGACAGGCTTCGACAGGCTCAGGACAGGCTACGCGCAGCGAAGTCGAAGGGCGAACAAGGATTCCT
>JACQEL010000230.1 GCA_016200595.1 Deltaproteobacteria bacterium | reverse complement strand
TGGTAATCGTGGACCTGTAGAGACGCGACATGTCGCGTCTCTACGCTGAGGGCATTACCGAATTTGTTTGTCAAAAGCCATTAGATATTCATCATTGGCGCTTAAAGTTCGCCTTCACCGTCCGGTTTTTCGTCAGCTTGACTACACAGGAACTCGTGCCTGTACAGGCCCCACTCCAGCCGGTAAAGCGCTGCCCACTCGCCGGCGAGGCAGTAAGGGTGATCGAAGTCCCGCTGGCGTAATACTCAATACAGTCACCAGGGCAACTGATTCCCGCCGGGTTGCCTGTCGCTGTCCCGCTCCCTTTGATAGAGACCGTCAGACGGAAGGCTGGCTTGACTATCGTCGTTGCTGTGGCCGTGTTGTTCGTGTTGCTGGAGTCGTTTTCAGTACTGGTCACACTGACAGTGTTGGTGAGTGTGCCTGTGACTGTGGATGTGACCACAACCGTTACGCTGATATTGGCTCCGTTGGCTAGACTTCCTAGATTGCAGGTAACCGTGGCCGTGCCGTTACAACTGCCCTGACTGGCAGAGGCAGAGACAAAGGTCACTCCAGCCGGGAGTGTGTCAACCAGTTTTACCCCTGTCGCTGTATCAGGACCTTTGTTGCTGACGCTGAAGGTGTAGGCCAGTTTACCGCCTACTGCGACTGGATCAGGGGAGTCCACCGCAGTGACCGCGAGATCAACTAGGGTACTAGGTGGGGGAGGGGGAGGCGCGGAGGACTCCCCGGCGAAAGCGCGAGTGACTTCTGTAATCTGTCCGGCATTGTCCCGAATCTGGACTGTCAACACTGCTTGACTAGTCACCAAATCCACCGAGGTCGGCAGAGGTATATCGAGTACACCGCCATTAGCAGGATTCAAACCGGCGGCAAAGTTTGTTCCCGCCGGTCTTCCATCAATAGCCATATTGAAGGTGACGGTGAGGGTGTTGGCAGCTAGACCAGACTCGAGATCGTATGCACCAACTGTGACTTTATTGACCGGCCCACTATGTGCCTGAGCTATCGTTGGAGCGACCCAGAGGGTGGGACGAAGATCGTCTTCGAACCAGCCCCAGAAATTATCAAGATTGATCGGCGCGCCCAGGTCTACCCAGCGCGCTAAAGTCAGTTTCTCGTCCCAGGTCAGGCCCCGGAGCGTATCGAGGTGCGGGTGAATCGTATCGCTGGCCGGGTTGTAATCCAGGTCTCCCGTGCGCGTAGTGTTAGTACGACCGTCGAGGCGAGCACCAAAAACTTTCCAAATCAGCAGGCTTTCACGAGACTGGAGGGAACGCAGGTAACGCGTCAGCTGCGGATCGATAAAGTAGTTTTGTGGGCTCCCAGTTGGCACGCCCAAACCGAAGGCGGCATTGCTGTCGAGTACGAGCCGGTAGTACGTTCCAGGCCAACCACTCACGGTGGTCGCGTCGGCGTGGAGATTGAGTTTTCCGTCGCTGGTGTCGTTGAGATGACAGCTAGAGCAGCGCTGCTGGAGAATCGGTTGCACGTCACGGAAGTACTCAACCGTAACGGAGGGAGTCGTTTGCGTCGTGGTGGTGGGGGTGCCGTTGAGTTGGGTGAGCCGCAGCAGTGGGGTCTGTAATGTCAGGTCGGTCGGTGTAAATCCCGGTTGCCCGGCCACGGTCGTATCGAAGTTGAGCGGGGTCTTACTGTGCGCATGGCAGCCACCGCAGTTATACCGCGCCTCACCTGGCCGGAGCTGGTGCCAGGTCTGAGCCATGTTGAGGACCATGCCGTTACGATCAAGAGTCTGGAAAGTGAACGGAGTATCGGCAGGGATACGAGCGAGGAATGACGTATCGGTGTTGCCAGTGGCATCTATGACGCCTTCGTGTCGGACCGGGATTTCGCCCAGGATGCGCATGCGTTCGCTACCGATATTGGCAAAGCCGGGCCCACCATTCGGATACGTGCGATCAGTAGACGGCAACAGCGCCAAGAGGCGGATGGCGTAAATATCGTTGTTGGTGTACAGGCCAGCATCGGCGCCTTGATGCACCCAGGCCCACAAAAATTCGTGGGAGGTATTGAACGGGTCCGGGTCAGGATCATAAGGGCCCGGTCGCGGATTAGTATCGCGCCAAATCAGTGACGACGAACCGACGAGGCCGAATGGGGTGTTGGCAGGAAGGTCATGTTCAGCGTTTCCCACATTCGCTAACTGCGGCCAGACCACTGGCTGGGCATGACCCGGAAAGAGCGTGGCATACGGTACGACTGGGCGCGGCCACTGCTCGTTATATGAGGGATGGTTGAGGATTTTCACGAGGTCAGCAGGATTGGTCGATCCACTCGTCGCTATGGTACTGGGCATGAGGTAGAGACCGCCATCGTAGTATGGACTGGCAAATCCGGCTCCGACATAGATGCCATTATGGTTGGCGGCACCCCGAGTGTAGACCAGCAGTACGGTGCCATTCGGAGCAGCGGCTGGATGGGTGACCTTACCCACGCGGCTGCCGTTCCCGCCACTACACGACACCGGTGGATACACTGGTGCGCCGATTCCACAGGGTGCAGGAAAGTCCTCGGCCAGGGACCACTCGGTGTCTGACCAACGCGTCAAGTCGAGCTGGTCAGGACGTTGAAAAGGAATCGCAGCCTCCGGGTCAGTGACCGTGCCAAAATCTGCTCCAGGTGGATCGAGTGGATAGCGCACCAGGTCGCCGAAGCCGTTATTGTTGAGGTTATAATAGCGCACGACGACAATATCGCCGTTGCCCATCTGGGTCATGAAATGATGACCAATGGCATTCTCGCCAAAGCCGGAGCCGGAAGCCCACTGCGTACCGTCTGGGCCGATGAACCACAGGTTAAATTGGCGGGTGTCGCGCGCCCCTTGATTTTCCCAACTGGTGAACATCAAGCGACCGTCCATGAGTTGGAAAGGATGAAGCGCCTGCGTATTGTTCAGGTAACCAATTTGCTGGACGTTCGCGCCGTCCCAGTCCATCACAAAAAGTTGTAGCACCCGTTCGGCGCTGTTGAAGGCTTTAGGTGGCAGGAAGTTGTTCCGCGTCGAGGTGAAGACAATGGCTGGTTGGGCTGGATCATTCTGAGCGACGAAAGCAGGCCCAGTATTGAAGACTCCGACATTGGGACAATTAGTATAGGGCTGCGTACAATCGAAATTCGCGCCGTTGCCGGTATTGGGAGTAAATTCTTGGAAGGTGAGACGGACGACCTGCCGGGTGACGAGGTTGAGCCGGTAGAGATCAGCTCCTTTGTAGCTCAGACACGCCGCGCCATAGCCATCAGCGCAGCGCTGCAGGTTCGTGTCAGTCTGATCGTGGTAATAGGTGAAGACCACCCATTGGCCGTCGAATGACACATTGGGATCGGACACCGAGCCATTGCCCAGGGGAGCATCAACCAGCGATTGATGCTCGGACCGGGGGAACAATAGCTCCTCCGTGCAATTAGGATGCAGCAAGCGCAAGTCCGCGCCCGGATCGGGCACGAGCGGACGTACCGTATCCGGCCATACGGTATTATCGTTATCGCCGTACCGCGGGGCACGGACGTACACCAGGTCGTAGTTGACGACGTTAGGAGTGCAGTTGGTTACCGGTGTAGCCTGTCCAATGGCTACATTTGGCAGGAGAGAGAGGAGCAGGACTGTGCCAGCGAGCAGGACACTAAAGCTCAAGCAGTACTGAGCAGACGGCTTGCGTTTCCAGAGAAGAACAGGGCTGGGTTTTGGCATAAGCAACTCCCCCAACCATGCATGAGGTTGGTACACTCGGGGTAGCGTGCGCTGTGCGCACGTCTTCCCTGGACGCCGCTATTTTCGTGCGCATAGCGCACGCTACGGCATTCAGGCTCAGATGCATGAGTGTATGAATCTCTTGCCGTTCGGTTTAGAGCGGTTTTCAGAGGTCTTTCTCATGCCCAGGCGCCGCCTGGGTATGCTGGGTGGTCGCGGCTCTGCCGCTTTTGAGTTTGACGTTCCCAGGCAGAGCCTGGGAACGAGGTCGGTACTACGTCCGAGTGATTCTGAGGGGTGTCATTCTGAGGAGCCCTTCGGCTACGCTCAGGATAAACTCCGCGACGAAGAATCTCGTTACAAGTCTGTCGTGGCACGAGATTCTTCGCCTCCGCTCTGCTCCGGCTCAGAATGACAGTATCCCGCAAATTCACACGGACGGACTACTAACTTGTGATCTTCTCAAACGTCTCGCCACGTTTGCTCAGATTACCAACCGAAACCATGCCTGTAGTCCCAGCGGTCCCCGCGCAGGTCACGTCGGTCTCGTCCGAGCTCACGCCAATCGTTACGCAGCTCTCGCCGATCTCGCGCGAGTTCGTTCCAATTGCGATTGCGATAGTCTGCACGGATTTCCCGTCGATCTTGCTGCACTTCGCGCCAATCACTGCGCAGCTCGCGTCGATCATGGCGGAGATCACAGTGCTCTTGGCGGACCTCACGTTGATAGGGGTGAAAAGAATCGGCCATGCTAGTACGAGGAACAGAGAGCAAAAGGGCTCCGAGGGCGCTAGCAAGAACGGCCACACTCACACGGTGTAGTTTTCGCATAATTATCCTCCTCTCAAGGTTCGTGCCGTTTCGACTACGGCTGATGCAATGAAGAACAATGGTAGGAGGAAAAAGTTACGGTCGCCGGCATGGGTAGCTGCCCCGATGCCCATGCCGAGGACAAGAGAGTCAGAAGCCAGGCAGGCTAGACAACAGAGAATCTACCAAGCCAGCAATCCTCAATCTATTGTCTAACGAAGGGAATGGGTTCAGGGAATTTCACCCCATTTCTCCTTTTACTGCTTACTTCTCATCCAGCACTTTCAGCCCCGCCTGTGCGCAGTCGATGTCTTGGTCCTCGGTGCCGCCGCCGACACCGATGCCGCCTATGATCTCGCCGTCAACCGTAATCGGCAGGCCACCGCCAACCACCGTTGCGCGTGAGAAGTGCGACAGACCGATGAGGAGTCCCTGTTGGTCTTTGATGTAATTGTAGAAGTCCTTCGTGCCAACCCCGAACAAGGCGGTAAAAGCCTTGCGCTGACACCCTTCAATCCCTAGCAACGGCGCACCATCCATACGGCCGAACGCCTTGAGGTTGCCACCGTCATCGACGACGGCGGCGTTCTGTTTGCAGCCAAGTTCCTGCGCCCGCGCAATGGCCGCCTCGACCATTTTTGCCGCCAATTCGTAGGTCATGGCCTTCTTGCTGTAGGTTTTTTCCATTCTCTGTCCTCCTTCGCCGCCAGCCCTACCCCGAGCGGCATTCGGAGTCAAGGTGTGCCTTTCTCTTGATCTTGCTAGGGCAGACGCGGTAAGGTCCCAACACAAGGAGGAGTGCCGCTATGTTTCTCATGCGCTTCACTGAACGAGCGTACGTGGCCTACTCGGCCGAAGATGTCCAGAACAGCTTTCGCAACGCCGTGCGGCTCACGTTTTCTAACTCACACTTCAACCCCGCTTTGGGGGCGGACCTCTACAACGAGTATCTCGATGAGTACGAGTACTCGGATGAGATCGGCTTTGACGGCATGATGCTCAACGAACATCATAATACCCCCACGTGTATGGGTGCAGCGATGAACCTGGAGGCTGCGATCCTGGCACGCACCACCAAACGGGGCAAGATTATCCTCTTAGGCAATCCGCTGCCAATCTTTGACAATCCAGTACGTCTGGCCGAAGAACTGGCAGAGATTGACATGATTTCGCGCGGCCGTTTGGTGTCCGGTTTCGTGCGCGGCACCGGGATCGAGAGCTGGGCGACGAACACTAATCCCGCCCATAACCGTGAGCGGTTCCAGGAGGCACACGATCTCGTCATCAAAACCTGGACCACGCCTGGACCGTTTCGCTGGGAAGGCAAACACTATCAGTTTCGCGTGGTGAATCCCTTTGAGCGCCCACTACAAAAGCCCCATCCGCCTATTTGGATCCCTGGTGTGGGCAGTCCCGAGACGATTGTCTGGTGCGCTCATCACCACTATCCCTACGTGTACCTGGAGACCGACCCACAGGTCACGCTGGATCTCATGTCCATCTATGCCAAAGCTGCGCGGGAAGTCGGCTACGAACCGGGGCCACAAAACTTCGGTTATCTCGTGCGTATTCATGTGCAGGACACCGACGAGAAGGCATACGAGGTCGGAGAAGGTTTTCTCGTCGGCAACGCTGGCGTCGGTCGTGTTCCTTTGCCGGGCGACTTTATGGCACCTCCGGGGTATAACTCGCGCGAAGCGACCAAAAAGCTGCTGGATCAATATCGCCATTCGTTGCGGCCAGATCCACTCTACGGCGGAGTCGATGCCGCAGGTTGGGAAAAGGTCGTGGAAAGCAACCGGGTAATTATAGGGAACCCAGATACGGTCGTCAAAAAAGTGCGACAGATGTTGACGGCTCTGCGGCCAGGCATCCTCGGCGTGTGGACGAACGATGGTACGATCAGCCACAAGGATACCATGCGCTGCCTGCAACTCATGGAAAAGGAAGTCTTGCCGGCGCTGAAAGAGATGGGCAAAGAACTTAACCTGCCCGGACCGTTTGAGCAGGCACCGTAAGTTTCTCTGTTCGTCGTCAAAGCACCGTGTTCACCCCTTCGACACGCTCAGGACAAACGAGACCAAAACCGGGATGGTCACTCATCTTCCGTTCGTGCTGAGCTTGTCGAAGCACAAGATTATAAGGATAAACGCATGCCAACTACAGAACCTCACGAACAGTTTATCGAAGTCGCCGGAGCCAAGATTCATCTGCTCAAAGGCGGACAGGGAAAACCGCTGGTTGTCCTTCACAGCGTTGACGGCAACCTCGGCTGGCGCTCATATCACCGTCAGCTTGCCCAGCAGTTTACCGTCTACGCCCCAACCTTGCCGGGCTTCGGTCTCTCGCAACGACCGCCCTGGCTCGAAACCTTTCCTGATCTCGCGCGCTTCTCCCTGTGGCTCCTCCAGGAGTTAGACTTGCCGCAGGTGTCACTCCTTGGTCATTTTATCGGCGGATGGCTGGCCGTGGAGATGGCGGTGATGTGCCCGCAAATTCTCGACCGTCTCATTTTGGTGGATGCAGCAGGGATTCAGCCACAGCAAGGGGAAATTACTGATATCTTTTTGCATGGACAGGAAGGAACCAGGAAACTGATGTATTTTGATTCGCAGCAGGTGTCGGAGTATCAAGAACTCTTCGGCCGTAAACCAACCCTAGAAGAGCGGGAAATCCAGGCGCAGAACCAAGAGAATGCGATTCGCTATTGCTGGAAGCCTTATATGTATGATCGCAGCTTGCCGTGGCTGTTGCCGCGGCTGCGCGTGCCGACCCTCATCATCTGGGGACGCGAAGACCAGATCGCGCCGTTGGAGTGCGGCGAGCTCTATCGGCAAGCCATCCCAGGGTCACGACTGGAAGTTATCGAGCGTTGTGGGCACTGTCCGCAACTCGAAAAGCCAGAAGAGTTTAGTCGGCTCGTACAGGAGTTTTCACTGAAAACGTAGTCACTAAATGTTTGTTACCGTGGGACGGATCTGCGATCTGTCCCGACAATTTGCCAAAGGAGGATCTTATGCCGTTACACCCACAAGTCAAAACAGTGATCGCGCAAATGGCTGCAGCCGGACCGCCGTTGCATCATTTATCGCCGGTGGAAGCGCGCAAGGCGATAGAAGCGATGCGCGCCACCAAGGGTGAAGTAGAGCGTGTTGCCAAAATTGAGGATCGGACGTTCCGTGGTCCTGCGGGAAATCTGCCCCTACGGATCTATACGCCCGATGGTCGCGGACCATTCCCAGTGCTCGTTTACTTGCATGGCGGTGGTTGGGTAGTAGGCAGCATCGAGACTGTCGATGCCTCGTGCCGCTCGCTGGCGAACTTGGCTAACTGCATCGTGGTCTCTGCGGATTATCGCCTCGCGCCGGAACACAAGTTCCCGGCGGCGGCAGAGGACGGCTACGCGGCGGTTCGTTGGACGGCGCTTCACGCTGCGTCTTTTTACGGCGATTCAGCGCGGATAGCCGTTGGCGGAGAGAGTGCAGGCGCTAATCTCGCGGCTGTTGCGGCGCTGATGGCGCAGGAGCGGGGCTCCACTCCTCTCGTACTTCAGTTGCTGATGTACCCGGTGCTCGACTATTCCTTCAACCGGCCGTCACATAACGAAAATGGCGAAGGCTACTTTTTGACCAACGACATGATGCTGTGGTTTTGGCGTCAGTACCTGAACAGTGACACTGATGGTGAAAGCCACCTCGCCTCTCCCTTACGCGCAAAGTATCTCCAGGGTGTGGCGCCAGCGGCAATATACACTGCGGAATTCGATCCCTTGCGTGACGAAGGAGCCGCGTACGCAGCCAAGCTCCGCGAAGCGGGTGTGCCGGTCACGTACAAATGCTGCGAAGGTCTGATCCACGGCTTCATGGGCATGGCGAAGGTAGTCGAGCCGGCGAAGAAAGCCCTAGAAGACGCAGCCGCAACCCTGCGTACGGCGTTTGCGCAGTGAGGGAAGAAGCATACAGATATAGATACTAAAGGAACATCTACATATAGAGATACTCCACGGCGTCTACCAGTAGATGTTTGCATCTACTGGTAGAGACTTGCAACTATTACTAGATGTGGGGAGATGCCATTGAATCATTGAAACCGACGACCCCGTTGGAGTCGAGACATACTGGCACAAGCGATTTGCTGACAAACGTGGGGAACGTGAAGGGTTTGACTTATCGCCTGAGGATGTGAAGGCATTCAAGCGATGGCGACGAATCGTTTGATGCTGCCTAACTCGGCCACTGCACCTGACCGCCGCCCGCTTGCGGTTGGGACTGAACCTGAAAGGACACGGTTGGGCGGCGGTCAGTGACCGGCAACGTTAGCCTGCGCTTATCTCAACCGGCCCGGTTGAACACACGGCTGAAAAACCTTTACGATAGGGTCGAGCAACTGACAAGCAAAAGGTGATTCTCCGATGCCAGCGCGAGATCGTTACCACGACCAGGTCAAAGCTGCCTTGCTCAAGGAGGGGTGGACGATTACCCACGATCCGCTCCGGCTCCATTGGGGCCTCAAGGATATGTATGTGGACCTGGGTGCCGAGCAGCTTCTGGCGGCGGAAAAAGACACACGCAAAATCGCCGTGGAAATCAAAAGCTTTGTCGGCCTCTCCGAAATGGACGACCTCGAAAAAGCCATCGGCCAATACGTGGTCTATCACGACGTTCTGCTCCAAGTAGAACCGGAGCGGGACTTGTACCTGGCCGTCAACGAAGAAACCTTTGTCAACCTCTTTGAAGAACCGATTGGCCAGCTCTTACTCGACAACCGCCGTGTGCGGTTACTGGTCTTCGATCCACAAACGGAGGTCATTCGCCAATGGATACTGTAACAACGTACCGCCCAGTCATTGAACGGGTTCTGACAGACTATGCCCGGATTCCCTACGCGCATGGGGACATTCAGGTGCAAGCCGTCTTTGACCGACAAGGAGATCACTATTTGCTAATGCTCGTGGGGCGCGAGGGGGTGCGGCGGGTACATGGGTGTTTGGTGCATGTGGACATCTGCGAGGGGAAAATCTGGATTCAGCGCGACGGCACTGAACACGGTGTCGCACGGGACTTAATTGAGGCCGGGGTTCCCAAGGACCACATTGTCCTCGCCTTCCGCTCGCCGGAGATGCGGCAAGGGACAGAGTTCGCAGTCGCATAACCTTTCTCGCACGGCTGCTTTCGCAAGGCACAGGCTAACCCTTATCAGGCCTAAGAGGGTAGACCGATGCATCTCACGGGGCGGAGGGCCGCCGCGCGGCCAACAGAGGAAGCGTCGGCTCAGGGGCACGGAAAATAGGAGTCAGGTCTTTCTTTTTGCATGAGAGCGTTTTTGCCTTAGCCTTTCCTGTTCCTCGCCATGTCTTACTATAAGACCTGACCCTAGATGCCGTGCCGCCGCTCTGTTCAGACCCTGCTCGATCTAAAGGGATACCGTCTCGCCGCAGCAAGTGAAGACGTGCGTTAAGTGGCGAGAGTTGGCTCGTCGGGGCTATCCTAAGATCCGCCGGTATATCCAGGAGGTACAACTATGCCTGATCCGATTGACGCTCTGATCCTCGATCTCCTCGAGTGGATAGGTCCCAAACCCAGGCCGTACCGAGAGGTAATTGAGGCTTGGCGCACGTCCTGTCCCCGACTTCCGGTTTGGGAAGATGCTAATGAACGTGGCTTCATCGAGCAGCCCCATTCGCGGGGCTCGGAAGCCATGGTCTCTGTATCAGCGCTGGGCGCGAAGTTCCTCGCCGAACGCAGGCACATTCCCCTCTCTGCGTCCTAGCACTCCGCCCTGGTAATTTTGAGCGGTCATTGCCAGGAGCCCTGCGACAGAGCCTGTCCTGAGCATCGTCGAAGGGCTCAGGGTGACAAGAAAGTGGTTTCGTTCGGGGCTCTAATCTTACTCTCCACCTATCGCCGTCAGGCCCGCGCGCGCGCATGCCTCGTCTTGCTCCTCCGTCCCCCCGCTTGCGCCGACCCCACCGAGTAACTCTCCTTTGAGGATGAGTGGCAGCCCTCCGCCTGCCAGCAGGAGTGGCCGACCAGCCAAGTTGCCGAGGCTGCTGAACAACTGTGGTCGCGTCTGGGCAAAGTCCGCCACCTCCTTTGAGGTTCGTCGCAGGGTCGCGGAGGTAAAGGCCTTGCTCTGGGCCACCCCGGCCGTCAGCCAGCGCTCTCCGTCCATACGAGCGAGCGCCACTGGGTTGCCTGCGGCATCAACGACCGCAAAGGTCATAGCCCACCCTTCCGCCTGCGCTTTTGCTTTCGCTGCGGTAATGAACCGTTCGGCCAGGTCTAACGTGAGTACCGGTGGCTTTCCCTCTTTCTCTTGCGCCTGCCCAGCCAGAGGTGCGAAGCAAGTGTCTAAAATAGAGAAGCACAGAACGTAAATCCAGCGACCATACCTGTTCCTGCTCATAATTCCCTCCCGTTCTCCCTTCCAGGATTAAGAACCTCTTTCGGCGATTGTGGCTTACGCACTTGGAATCGTTGGACTCTGCAATTATAGCCTCAGATGAATTCCAAGCACAAGGCGGAAATTTACGCTGTTGACCCGTCGATCACGGCCATGCTTAAATTCACCTATGAGCACTGAGTCGCCACCACCGGCAGGCGCACGCCAGCTCACCTATAGTGACTACCTTCAGGTTGCAGAGCTCACGAGTCTGCAATTTCC
>JACQEL010000214.1 GCA_016200595.1 Deltaproteobacteria bacterium | reverse complement strand
TCTATTGCACGATGCATCAGCCCGAAATGAGCGGGCAAATTCTCGTTCTGCCCGCTAAATCTGCAGACAGATCTTCAGGGAAATGAGACTGGGGAAGATGTTGATGGCGGACAAGAGTCAAGCGCCGCACGCGGGGGAGGTGCGAGCAACCTCGTTGAAAGAGCTGGCGCTACTTTTTTTTAGGCTCGGCACTACTGCCTTCGGTGGTCCCGCTGCGCACATCGCCATGATGGAGGACGAGGTAGTTCGTCGGCGCAGCTGGCTAACGCACCAGCAGTTCCTTGACCTGCTGGGGGTGACCAACCTGATTCCAGGACCCAACTCGACCGAGATGGCAATCCATATCGGATATCAGCAGAAAGGCTGGGCTGGGCTCCTCGTGGCAGGCAACTGCTTCATCCTGCCTGCCACGCTTCTCGTTGCCCTCCTCGCTTGGGCGTACGTCCGGTTTGGGACGTTGCCTGAGGTCGCTGGCCTCCTCTATGGACTGAAGCCCGTCGTCATTGCTGTCGTTCTGCAGGCGCTGTGGGGATTCGCGCTGGTCGCACTGAAAACGAGGGGCTTGATCGTGACGGGTCTTGTGGCAGCGGCCCTCAATGTCCTGGGTGTTCACGAGTTAGTGGTCCTGTTGGGCTCCGGCTGCGCTGTTCCCCTCTATCGATGGGGTATCCGTCAGAGACAACAGCTATCGGCATTATCTCTGACTGTGGGCGCGACTGCACCAATTGCTGCCTTCACGCCAGTCGCCACTACTGTGACAACGTCGGCTCTCGTCCCGCTGGGGTTATGGAAACTGTTCCTATTCTTCCTCAAGGTAGGGTCCGTGCTTTTTGGCAGCGGCTATGTCCTATTGGCGTTCCTGCGCGCAGATCTCGTGGAACGCTGGCGGTGGCTGACCGAAGGGCAACTCCTCGATGCCATCGCGGTTGGGCAGGTCACGCCGGGACCAGTGTTCACCACAGCGACCTTTATTGGGTATCTCCTGGCTGGTCCGGTAGGTGCGGTGGTGGCCACGGTGGGCATCTTTCTCCCCGCTTTTTTCTTTGTGGCGATCAGTGGTCCGCTGGTGCGGCGCCTGCGCCACTCTCCGATGGCAGGCGCATTCCTCGATGGGGTCAATGTCGCCTCTCTCGCCCTCATGGTGGTCGTGTCATGGCAACTGGGCAGAGAAGCTGTAGTGGACTTCACAACGGCCGCCCTGGGTATTATCAGCCTCATCTTACTCATTCGCTTTCGACTCAATTCCGCCTGGCTCGTTCTTGGAGGAGGGCTCGTCGGGCTCGGGCTCTCCGCCTGGGTACAATGATGACGACCAGGAGGTCCAGAAAACGTGAGAGCTTGGTAGGTGCGTCTGGCTACCCTCGCGGCCCGGGGATAGGATGTAATGAAACTGCAACCGACGTGTGGCTACTAGAGGAATAGGATACGCAGGCTCTACCCTACAGCGCGTTGCCCTTGCATGAAGAGAGACAGCAGGTAGGCCGGAATAAGCGGAGCGTTTCCGGCAGAGCCGAGCACGCCGGGAACGGCCTGCGGCCTTATCCCGGCCTACGACGGAGAAAACGGTCTGTCTCCTCGCTCAAATGCAAACCGCTGTAGGCAAGCTCAGGACTACAGAAAGGAACTGCGATGAACAGCGAATCTCTCACTCTAGTAGCTACCTACCGTCGTACCATCCAGGCGTCACTGGAGCGTATCTGGGAAAACGTCCGTGACTGGGAGCATTTGCCCTGGCTCCATCGCTACTCCTTTTCTAGTATTCGTCTGCTTGATCAGACTCCTGGCTCCTGGAAAGCCCAGATTATCATGCCTCCAGCAAACGCACCGCGGGAAGCGGTGATTGAGCTACAGCTTGATCCAGCACATCTGCGCTATTGGAGCCGCACGTTGGCAGGACTGGGCGCGGGTGGGGAAATCCTCACTTGTCTGAAACCGCTTGACGAGCAAACCACCAATATTATTGTCGAGTTCCGGGTGCCAGGAATCAATGCTAAGCAGGCTGAAGCCCTTGGTGCTGCCTACCTCCGCCTTTATGCTCGCTTGTGGGACGAGGACGAGCGCATGATGAGACGACGGCAAGAACTGATTGATACGCAACGTATCGGTGTCGAACCGAGGGTGCTGAGGAAAGTGAAGAGTTATGAATGAAGAGTGAAAAGTTGAAGATTAAGAGCCTCTCAATTCTTCACTTTTTACTTTCCGTGCCAGCCCTGTTCCGACAATCTGCAATCACCTCTGCGGGCACCAGCTTAAATGCGACAATGACCAGTGCGGGGACAATGATGACATCATCAAAGTGACCGATGACTGGAATGAAGTCAGGAATGAGATCAAAGGGCAGCAGGATGTATCCCACGGCTAATCCGAGTAGCCATTTGGCTGGCTTCGGCGTGCGAGGATCTTTGCGTACCAGTTGATAGAATTTTAGCTCGCGCTTCAGTGTCTGGCCGACCGTCCGTACTCGATCGAGCATAGCCTTCCTCACTGCTCGAGATACCTTAGTAATTCGACCAGTCGCTCGATGATAAGATCCGCTTCCACAGGCCAAGAGGGAGGGCGACCATTGGTCAGTAAAACCGTCATTGCACCAGCCGCTCGGCCAGCGTCTATGTCGTGCCGATAGTCTCCCACCATGAGCAACTGTTCGATCGGCACGGCCAATTGTTTGGCAGTATAGTGAAGACAAGCCGGGTCAGGTTTGGGTGGCGCATCTTCGCGGGCAACGAGCAGATCCACGGCGATGCCGAGCCGCTGACACACGGCGACGAGTGAAGACCGGCTATTGCGAGTCACGATGGCCAACGGCAGATCCAGGGCCTGGACTGCGTTGAGCACTTCTTGTGCCCCCTCGTTCCAAGTGACATTCTTAACACCATCTTGCTCGAACGCCTCAATAAGTTGCGAGGCAGGTACACGCTCGGCAGGCGGCAACGCCGCCAGCCATGTGAGAATATCCCCCTCGGGAAGATTGAGCTGTTGACGTAACCGTCTGAAGTCGAGATACGGACGAGTCAACGTGCTGTCGAGATCGAAGGCGATGGCACATAAAGGGCGGGCGTGGCCATTCAAGCGAATTTGGGGATTGCGCATCGGCTTGCTGTGTTCTGTGACCATGCTGTCTGTCGGCCAAAATGGGAACTACGCTGCTTGTCGAAGATTTGGTAAGGTGGGCACCGCCCACCTACTCAGTGAGCCTATTTGAACCGCGGCATCACCTGCTTAGCAAACAGCTCCAGCGACTTCATTGCTTCCTTATGCGGGAAGCCACCAAAGTTTACCTCGAAGATCGGATAGGTGAGACCAAAGTCTGCCTCAGCTCGTTTGAGCCGCTGCGCGCAACGCTCGGGGGTCCCAAAGATTACGCAGTCTCCCTTGTCTAAATCCTCATAAGTTGCGCTACCAAAAAGCTTGGACAAGCCACCCTGATACTCTTTGTAGTCGGCTGACTGCCAGGCCGCCTTCTGGTCTAAACCGCCGAAAAAACGCCAGTATTGCACGAAATGCTTTCTGGCCAGAGCGTGTGCTTCTTCGTCCGTCTCTGCGACATAGAGGTGATAGACCCCAAGCACCTCACGGGTCTTGGGATCGTGTCCAGCTTCTTTCAGAGCCGACCAGTACAGATTGAGCTTGGCTTGCAGATCTTCGTGTCTGGGGTAAGCAAAAGGGACGAGCATGGGATGGAAGCCTTTTTGCCCAGCCCAAATGAAGCTCTCTGGTGTCACCGCGCAGGCACTCCAGATTGGCGGGTAGGGTTTTTGCACTGGCTTGGGCAGGGGGGTGACCTCACGGACCTTATAATATTTGCCATCGTAGGAGACCGTATCCTGGGTCCATGCCTGCAGGATCACTTCAAGAGACTCGTGAAACCG
>JACQEL010000213.1 GCA_016200595.1 Deltaproteobacteria bacterium | reverse complement strand
AGACGAGACCCTTCGCGGAGTTTATCCTGAGCGGAGCCGAAGGGCTCAGGGTGACACAAGGCGGTTTCGTTAGGGGTTCTTCATGCTTTATCCGTTTCTGAGCAACAGGGCTAAACTCGTAATATTTGAGTGCATCTTGGTTGGCCACGGCAACTTACCCAAGGGCAAAACGACCAAGTTCGACCCTTCATTCTTTAGACGCTCTGTGGCTAAAAAAGGACCTGGGACGAGTGAGCCGTTTGACCAGAGTGGTTTCAGATTAGGGAAATAATCGTGGAGGAGGATCAAACCGTCTTGATTGAGCAACTGCAGTGCAACAGGAATTTCTTGGTATACGGCTGTTGCTGCATGGCTGCCGTCAAGAAATATAATATCATACGTCTGTTTACAGCTGGCGAAATAATCAAGTGAGGTAGCGGTGACAAATTTTACCGCGGCTGCAAAGCCCATCTCCTTCATCATGTCCAGCGGCGAATATTTGCTGTCATACTTCAGCCACGGTTTGGCAATAGGATCATTGACATCGCCAATATCCACAGATGTGTACAGTTGAGGCCCCGATGTGGGTGCCTATCTCTAATACAGCAGACGGCTTGAATTTACGAATTATGTGATAGATCGCTCGGCGATCGCCCGGATTAACGCCGCCTGTGCTATCAGGAATGCTAAATCTCTCAATTCTTTTCTCTGTCTCACCCCAACCCAATTCGCTTTCGCGGGAAGAAAATAATTCCTGCAGGGCGATCTCCTGTATGGATTTGAGATTTTTCGCCTCGACGTTCAGTCTTGGAGTTTGTCCGAGTTCTTTCACATCATAACGGATTCTCACCGCCCTTTCTAAAACGGCAGGCACAATCCGCAAGAGCTGTTTTTTCATTACCATGCGACGCCTCATCAAACTGCGTGCCCCGTCAATGGGCACCGTGCTGTTTGAGCGCGACTCTAACCGATCCCCCCACCGCGCTCAATCCCACCTTCAGTACTGCAGAGCGAGAAGAACGTTTCGCCCGTGAGGTCTATAGTTTTCCTAAATGAGCCGTGGAGGGTGAGCGCCGTTCATGCTTCGACAAGCTCAGCACGAACGGGGAATTTGTAACGATTTCCCCACCAGACCCGTTCGCCCTGAGCCTGTCGAAGGGCGGATGTGCGTCTTCTCTCTCCATCAAAAAAAGGATTTCTATATTCTTCGTTGACCTACTGCAGCCGTCGCACAGCCGTCGCACGGAGGAGATCCCACAGGCGTTTGACATGTTCGTGAGTGGTGGCGTGATTCCCGATAGCGGCCCGAATGGCATACGCGCCATTAAGTTTGGTGTGCGAGAGAAACGCAGCCCCGCTGGCGTTCACTGCCTCAAGAATGGCCGTGTTGTGGGTTTCAAGGTCCATTCCCCGAGCAGGAACGTGACGGAAGCAGACAGTGGAGAACGGCACCGGTGCGAGGCGTTCCCAGCCGGGTTCAGCATCAATTTGCTGAGCCAACCAGCGAGCTTCGTTGATATGGCCTTCGATCAGGCGTGCCAACCCATCGCGGCCGTAGGCGCGAATAACCATCCAGAGCTTCAAGGCCCGAAAACGCCGTCCGAGCGACAACCCATAGTCCATTAAGTTGACCACATCTGATTCATCAGTGCGGAGATATTCAGCGACCAGCGAGAAAGCACGTTTCAAATCATCAGGGCGGCGGGTGTAGAGGAGACTACAATCAATGGGCGTCAATAACCATTTGTGTGGGTTCGTGACGAACGAGTCGGCACGTTCGCATCCAGCCAAAACCTCACGGTGCGAAGACACGAGCGCGGCCGCACCTCCATAGGCGGCATCCACATGGAGCCAGAGACGATAACGCTGACAGATATCCGCGATCGCACTGACGGGATCGATACTGGTGGATGAGGTAGTGCCGACTGTGGCGACCACCGCAATTGGTTTCACCCCGGTGGCGAGGTCGGTCTCGATCGCTTGCTGCAGCAAGTCTGGGCGCAGACGGAACTCGCCATCAGTCTCGATGTGACGGGTCCAGCGCCGGCCAATGCCTAAGGCGATGGCGGCCTTGTCGATCGAGCTATGCGCTTGGGTGGAAGTGTAAATAGCCAATGGCGGTAGATCGGCGCGTCCCGCCATTCCCTGCTCGCGGATATCCAGTCCCGCAGCTTCGCGCGCCGCAGCGAGCGCATACAGAGTAGAGGCAGAAGCCGTATCGGTGATTTCGCCGAACCACGCTCTGGGCAAACCCAGCATCTCTGCGACCCACGCCAGCGTGCGCTGTTCAAGTTCAGTGGCAGCAGGTGAGGTGCGCCACAACATGGCGTTGACATTGAGAGCCGCAGACAGCAACTCGCCGACAATGCCAGGCCCCGACCCGCTGATGCCGAAATAGGCGAAAAATGCCGGGTGGTTCCAGTGAGTAATGCCCGGCAAAATGAGACGGTCAATATCCTGGAGGATGGTTTCGAGTGACTCGCCCTGCAGCGGTGCCGACCAGGGAAGAGTTGCCGCGATTGCGCCCGGAGTGACCCGGGCGAGGACAGGATAATCACCGACGGTTTCGAGGTATGAAGCAACCCAGTCAGCGGCTTCGTGGAGAGCGCGGCGCAGTTCCTGAGGAGTGGGGCCGATAAGCGTGTTCATAGGTGAGAACCCTCAGGTCCTCATATAGCGAAACTGGGCGCTAAGTGCATCTGCCCGAACGAGTGCTCTGTCTATCTCTAAATTTTCGGTCTTGCTCATGTCCAGGCAGAGCCTGGGCATGCCGTGTGGTTGTGGCTCTGCCACATCTGGGGGGTGCGTTCCCAGGCTCTGCCTGGGAACGAGGGTGTCAACTGTGGAGCTTGAGGAAGTACTAAAGCGAACGGCAAGAGATTCATACACTCATGCATCTGAGCCTGCATGCCGTAGCGTGCGCTGTGCGCACGTCTTCCCTGTCCGCCGCTATTTTCGTGCGCACAGCGCACGCTACCCCAAGTGTACCCAAGTCGTGCATTCCGGTTCGGAGCAATTTTCTTTTCGGAATTTGATCTCAACTAGCCGACACAGTGATGCGCCGCGGTTTGGCACGCTCGGCTTTCGGCAATTCAAGCTCGAGCACGCCGTTGGTCATGCGGGCCTTGATGCGTTCCGGGTCGATCTCATTCGAGAGCGTGAAGCGGCGCGCGTAGTTACCAATGTTGTATTCGGTATAGACCGGAGCCAGGTTGTTGTAGTCCTGCAGCCCGACCTGTCCCTCGATCGAGAGCACGCCATCTTTCACGTTCAACTCGATCGACTTTTCATCCACACCTGGCATGTCCGCCCACAGCCATAAGCTGTCAGCGGTTTCGTAGATATCAACGTCAGGGACGAAGGTGCGTCCCGGTCGGGTGTGTTCTTCTTGCTTCAGTTCTTGTTTCCCATGGGTAGTAAGTTCTTGGTTGGCCATTACGTGGTGACCTCCTTTCTGGATTGGATTCTTGTCAGGCCGCTTTGATCGTGATCTGACGGGGTTTCGCCTCTTCTTTCTTGGGTATGCGGATAGTGAGCATGCCGTTTTTGTACGAGGCCTCGGCGCGACCTAACTCAAGGTCGCCCGGCAACTGCAGCGAGCGCGAAAACTGACCGTTGTTGCGTTCGCGACGATGGAAGCTACCGCCTTGCGGTACCCCAGACTCACGTTTGCCACTAATAGTGAGGGTGCGACCGTGGCTCTCGATGGTGATTTGATCCGAGGATACTCCAGGAGTTTCCATGCGCACGACATAGCCGTCTTGATCGCCGAATACGTTCACCGCGGGGAAGACGCCACGGCTAGACAAACCCAGGTCGAGCCCGCGTCGGTCGTCAAAGGCCTGGTCGAGTTCGCGCTGTAGATTCATCAGCGCATTCATAGGATCCAGGGCAGGGGTAAAGCGAAAGAGTGCCATACAAACCTCCTTGTGACTGCTTTGCTATTTTTATTTTTTTCCCCGGAAGGGGGAGGGGCCGGCACCCGTTGTATACGGCGCAAATGTAAGATCGACTTAGCGTGTGTCAAGGGGCGAACTGCTGTGGAGCCTATTTTTCTGCAAGTGAATTGAGCGGCTGTCCTGGGGAGCGCGACCATCTTGGTCGCCGCTTAAAGCGGGCGGGACGCCCGCGCTCCCAGGACGCATCTTAGTGCAAAT
>JACQEL010000212.1 GCA_016200595.1 Deltaproteobacteria bacterium | reverse complement strand
TTCCTTCATTTCTTTTTTGAACTTCGGCTGGGCTTTGTTGAAGTAAGGGTTTTTCGTGCTGTAGGTCTGGATATTATGGAGAATGCCGTCGCTATTGACAATGTTCAGGTCAGTTCCTGCCGGAGATAATACGACATGCGGCGCATAGCGACAGTCTTTCTGGTCCAAGGTCGCTCCGGCTTCGGGCATTTTCTTGCCCTTCTGTATATTGCTGATTGATACGACGACATTTTGCAGCCCTTTGTTGGGTCCGACTAAGAGAGATTCGTTTACCTTTTCAGTCTTGCCGCAGACATCTTGGTCCTTGGTTGCCGCAATCTTCTCGGGCGCCGCTGGAGTCCCAGAAAATTTGACTTCTCCAGAGATTGTTCCACCGTCTTTCACCTCGATCCCTTCATAGGCCCACGCCCCTGAAGACGCGAGCACAGCGGTCTGTAAACCGACCCCAACCGCTACACGAGCCAGTTGATGCCATATCCGTTGGTTCATTCTTTCCTCCTCTCTTTCTTTTAAACAAGTTTTACAGACAGAAAAACACCCCGCGTGTCTGTTCGTCGTGGTATCAATGATTCTCTGGTAGAGTTTCTTGAGTAGCCGCGGCAGCAAGCTGCTCTTCCGGTTCTCCGATCACCATGAGGTAATTACGGATCGCCTCAATCTGACGGTCTTCGTTGCCTGCCAAAATATCATCTGGCCCACCGGGATAAAAACTGGGCATTTTCGTCCCTGGCATCAATTTTTGTGGATCGTGAATCCAACGGATAATCCACTCAGGATTCAATCGGTGCTTTGCCATCGCGAGGTCAGGCGCCCACCCCTCGGGCGGCCCTTCGGGCTTCTGCTCTCCTTGTTGATGACAGGAAAAACACGCGAAGTAATCTGTAGACATCAATTTTTTCCCGGCAGCAATGTCCGCAGGAGGAATTTTGCTGCGGTCAACATAGACGTAGGGGACTTCTAACTTCACTAGCGCCGTGAAGTAATCGACCACCGTATTTGCCTCTTCATCAGTCAAACTGAAGGTAGGCATGCGCAGTTGTAGCCACGGCCGTAAAGGAATGGGTTTCTTCACGAACCCGAACACCCAGTCCGGCTGTACTTTTGCACCTTCGCCATTCAGAATCGGCGGTGCCAGGGTTGGCTTCTCAGTGTATAGAGCACGGATATACCCCCCCTTCCCTTCAATGACATGACAGCCAACACAGTTGTAGTACTGCACGAGCCGTTGCCCGTTGACAATATTCCGCGTGCGCGTTCCCGGAGCGGCCAAATATGTATGTGGTATCCGCTGTTCAGTCCGGCTAGCCAGAAAAACGCGCACCAGCTTGATATCCTCGTCGACAAAGTCAAATTTGGGCATGAGTTGTTCGATACGTTCCGTCGCATACGTCCGCGGCTCTTTGAGCTTGTTATAGGTCCAATCATCCCAGGTCAGCGGAATGTCGGTATGATTACCGAAAAACAGTTCTTCTAAAGTCTTTGAGCCGAAGGACGTTAACTCTACTCCGATGCGGGCTTCATTCTCCATTCCTGGAATAATGTGACAGCCGTAACACCCATATTTGCGGACCAGCCCCTTTCCACGCGCAATCACTTCAGGATCGCTGAGGCGAGCAACAACCTCCGGTTTCTCGGTTTTCTCCCCCAAAGTCATCAGATAAGAGGTGATCGCTTTGGCCTCTTCGTCCGACAACCGCAAGCTCGGCATAGCCGTCGTTGGAGAAAAATCACGCGGATTTTTAATCCAGTAATAAATCCAGCGTGTCCCAGTCTTTTCAGCAATCTTGGCCAGATTAGGAGCAAAATCCTTTTGGCCCTGACCGATCACGGTCGCTCTTTGATCCGCACTAAATCCGTGGCAACCGCGGCAGCCCAAAGCATTGACCAGAGTTTTTCCCTGCTCGACCAACGCGGCATCCTCAGGATTAATACCGTCTGGCTCCGGATGCGCCGTCAACCATTCGTCTGCTTCCGGCTTGCTGGCATCAAGCAAAAAGGCAGTAATGGCAGTCGCTTCGTCCTCTTTGAACAGAAAATTGGGCATGCGGGTGTTCGGTCGAAATTCGTGGGGATTTGTTACCCACCGTACCATCCATGACGGGTCATCTTTCGCCGCCACACGCCTGAGATAAGGACCGATCTTGGGCAGCTCTCCATACCCCTCTACCACATGACAGCCATGACAGCCCAGTTGAATGAAAAGCGCTTCCCCTTGCGCAATCTGTTCGGTGAAGGGGAGATCCTGCACGTCAGCGTGACACTTGAGACAGTTTGCTTCGACTTTGGCGCCGCGGCGCAACGGATGTTCCCAGAACTGCACCTCGCCATGCGCTTTTTCTACACTGCTCGTAGCCACGCCCTGTCCTTCATGACACGGGGTACAACCAAACTTGTCTGGAGGATGAGAGGTCAATAAGACCTCCCGGTGGGGATGAGTTTTGTAAGGATTCGGCTGATCTTCAAATCCACTGCGATCTATACCAACGTGACACGATTGACAGCGGTCTACGCGCGCTAACGTAGTATCAAAATTCCCCCGATCGAAATCATTCAGCACGACCTGCTGAATCGTGGGGATCTTGGGGATAGCAAAACCATCAAACGACAGCAGCACGTAGGTATCGAGCCGTTGCTTAATACGGTCCCGTGCCGCGGTCAACTCTTTGACTTTCTCTTCCCACTGCTTGGATTCGAGCTCAAGTTCATCGACTTCTCGGGCAATTTTATCCCGCTCAGCCTGAGCCGTGCGAAATCGCGCATCCAGTTCATTGGCCTCAGCCGTCAAGGCATCTAAGGTTTGTTTTTCCGCTTGGGTAGAATGACCAACCATTTGCGCGTGTTCGTACTCATACCAGGCCGCGTCGATTTCACTCTTCACCACACGCAATACGTTCTCCGCATCACTGGCGCGAATCTCTGCCGCAGCCAGTTGCTGTTTCAGCTCAGTCAGCCGTTTTCCCGTGGCTCCGCCGCTGAACTCCTTATGCGTGGCAATCAGCTTTGCCTGCGCTTCTTGATAGGTCGGATCCGCCTGCAACCGTTGATCTTCCTGGACGAGTTCGTTGCGCGCTTTGTCATAGGCCAACGAATAGAAAGCGGCCTGATATTTTTTCCAGGGCCGGCGCGTCACATAATCATCCCACACCGCCCACACACTACCAACCAGTAACAGCCCCACCGCGAGTAGGAATACTCCACTGTAGGACTTCTTCTCGTCGTCAATCTCTCTGCGTGCCATAGATTCTCAGTCAGGCCGTCGCCTTTCCTTCCAGATAGCGTCCGAGTGAAAACACCACTACCCCTATACTGAGGAGTAAGAGTTCTTTCCCCATACCGTGCTCCTCGGTGACCCCAACGAGCAAAGCATAGCCGACATCAGCAAAGCCAAACGCTTGTAAAAACTTAGCCAGATAAAACGTCATCAGACGTTAATCCAGGGGGTGACCAGAATGTACTTGATGTTCAGGGTGTGCCGTAAGAGCATCTTGATCACCACCGCAACCATATTGAGAAAGAGGAACGAGGTGAGACCAAACCGCGCCCCTCCCCAACGCTGCATGAACTCTCGTCCTTTGAGACGTATGATCCACCAGTACATTAAGGCGGTCCCGACCACAAAATATCCCACGATCAGAGACAAGCCGAAGGCAGCCTGCATCCAATAATCACGGATGCCAACCAAATACGGCAGGTCCTGATTGGTCAGCGCCTCGACCCGGTGCGCATCCCACGCTTCCCAGGGCCAGAACCAGTTCCACCCCGGACCACGCAGAAAGGTGCCGATAATAATCGTCGACACCCATAAGACCTGGAAACCGAAGAGAAAAGTAAGGATCTCGTACTTCCGTTCTTTGAACGTGTAGTACCCATTGCCTTTCGGATTAATATCAATGTAGGGAATGACCATGAGGCCCATAATGATAAACGTTGGCGCGACGACGCCCGCGTGCCAAGGGTCGAAAAAGACCAGG